>JBCBHB010000277.1:0-4745 GCA_038526025.1 Pseudomonadota bacterium | reverse complement strand
AGCCACATGGCCTTCGGGCGTTACCGCCTCCGCGCCGAAGAGGTCGTCATCGAGCACTGGACCGTTTCGGGAGCGGCGGACCGTGTCGACGATCGTCTCGGCGCCGCGCTGCTCGATGCGGATCTGCCGGCTCTCGAAGCGCGCCCAGCCATCCGGGGTGCGGTAGCGGTCCGGGTCCTCCGGGTCGAGGCGCTCGATATAGAGGTCCTGGTCGTCCGCCGCGGCCGTGGTAAGGCCCCAGGCGACGTCCGCGTTGCGCCCGACAAGGACCAGCGGGGTCCCGGGCAGGGTCCCGCCCATAACCGCGAGATCGCCGCCCTGAATGTCCGCGAGGTACCAGAGGGAGGGCGCCGAGAGCCAGAGATGCGGATCGGCTGCCAGCAGGGGGCGGCGGGAGGCGGAACGGCTGCCATCCACCGCCCAGGCGTTGGAGGCCCCCGCAAGCTCCGGCAAGGGCGCGGGGCCGAAGGCCGTCAGGAGCGGGTCGGCCTCTGCATGCTGTGACGGCGGGAAGGGCGCGTCGAAGAGTTCGGCGAAACGCGGCAGCTCGGTCAGCGCGCCCTCCGGTGTCTCCGGCAGGATATCGGCCACGCGTTCGGGCGAAAGCTGCAGGAGAAAGCGGGCCCGTCGGATCTCGGACCGTGCCGCGCCGGTGAGGCGCAGTGCCATCATCTTCAGAACGCCGAGGCTGTCCGCCGGGGTCCATGGCGATAGCCCCTCGTCGCCGAAGAAGAAGAACTCCGGCGCGCCCCGTCCCTTGGCCTCGTCGAAGAGATGGCGCATCCAGGCATTCACACCCTCCGCGTAGGCCTCCAGCGCCGCCTGTGTCTCGGCTGTCTGAAAGGGCAGGGAGCGCGACGCGTGGCCGTAGAGATCCAGGGTCTTCACCAGCCGGTCGAGCCGGGCTGTGCGCGGGCCCAGAAGCGTCGAGAGGCGGCCCTGCGCCGCCCGCCGGTTGATCTCCATCTGCCAGAGACGGTCCTGCGCATGGATCATGCCGAGGGCGAAGTACGCGTCCTGCGCATTCTGGGCGCGGATATGGGGAATCGCCCAGCGGTCGCGGATCACGCGCACTTCCGCCGCGAGGCCACGTGCTACGACCTCTCCTTCGAACTCGGGCAGGGAGCGCTGCAGGAGGTAGTATCCCAACGTGAGTGCCAGC
Source organism: Pseudomonadota bacterium (assembly GCA_038526025.1). Lineage (GTDB taxonomy): Bacteria > Pseudomonadota > Alphaproteobacteria > Rhodobacterales > Rhodobacteraceae > Thermohalobaculum. The sequence goes on along the minus strand of JBCBHB010000277.1, from coordinate 3,583 downwards.
ACCGAGAGCGCGGCCAGGGCGGCAACCCCGCGCAGAAACCAGGTCAGGATCAGTCTCATCGCATCCCGTTCGCTGCGTCTTCGGCGCTGGTGCCCACGGCCTGCTCTTCGCTCGGAAGCGCCACCGCGGGGTTGACCGCGCCGCGGGACACACCAACCTTCGCGACGCTGGCATGCACCTTCTCGCGGATCGGGCCCGCTCAGGCAACGGGGCTTCGCTGCGTAGGGATGTCGCCGGCCCGTGCGCGGCGTCCGCCGTGCCGAGAGGGACAGAGCGCAATCGGCGATCACGACAAGAAAGGGCGCGGTATGGCGACGGTCAGTTTTCTGGGACTGGGAGTGATGGGCTACCCGATGGCGGGGCATCTCGCCGCCAAGGGGCATACCGTGAGGGTCTACAACCGCACGGCCGCCAAAGCGGAGAAATGGGCGGGCGAGCATGGCGGCAGCTTTGGTACGACGCCGAAGGCCGCCGCGGAGGGCTCGGAGATCGTCTTCTGCTGTGTCGGCAACGACGACGATCTGCGCTCGGTGGTGCTGGGCGATGACGGCGCCTTCGCGGGCATGAGCGCCGGCACCATCTTCGTCGATCACACCACCGCATCCGCCAACGTGGCCCGGGAGCTGAACGCGGCCGGCAAGGCGCTGGGCATCGAATTCATCGACGCGCCTGTCTCCGGCGGGCAGGCGGGCGCGGAGAATGGCGTGCTCACGGTCATGTGCGGGGGCGATGAGGCGCCCTACGCCAAGGCCGAGCCGGTGATCGCGGCTTTCGCCCGGTCCTGCCGTCTCCTGGGCCCCTCCGGCGCCGGGCAGCTGACGAAAATGGTGAACCAGATCTGCATCGCCGGTCTCGTGCAGGGGCTCTCGGAAGGGCTGGGCTTCGCGCAGGCTGCAGGGCTCGACGGTCGGGCGGTGGTCGACGTCATCTCCAAGGGCGCCGCGGGATCGTGGCAGATGGAGAACCGCTACGAGACGATGCTGGACGACAAGTTCGACTTCGGCTTCGCGGTGGACTGGATGCGCAAGGACCTCGGCATCTGCCTCGACGAGGCGAAGCAGAACGGGGCGCGCCTGCCGGTCACCGCGCTGGTCGATCAGTTCTATGGCGAGGTTCAGGACATGGGCGGCGGGCGCTGGGATACGTCCTCGCTCATCAAGCGGCTGAAGCGCTGACCGGGGGACGGATGGCGCGCTACCGCCCGAAGATCGGCGTCTCCGTCTCGTCGCGCACGGGCTGGCGCGTCTTCCCGTTCTTCTGGTGGGCCATCTGGCGCGCCGGGGGGCGGGCCGTGAAGATCCACACCGTGGCCCGCCGCAACAACCTGCAGGGGCTCGACGGCGTGGTGATCGGCGGGGGGGACGATATCAGCGTCGACCTATATGACGGCCGCCTGAAGCCGGACGTGCGGTTCGACCTCGCCCGCGATGAACTCGAGCTCCGCCTCATTGCCGAGGCGGAGGCGCGCCATCTGCCGATGCTCGGCGTCTGCCGCGGCGCGCAGCTCATCAACGTCGCCCGTGGCGGGTCGCTCCATGTGGACATCTACGAGAGCTATCCGGACGCGAAGAAGTACTGGACGCCATTACCCCGCAAGCGGATCCGCATTGCCGAGGGATCGCAACTCGGCAGCGTGATCGGGACGGCGCCATCGGAGGTGAACTCGCTCCACACCCAGTCGGTCGACCGGCTGGGCGAGGAGATGGCGGCCGTGGCGTGGGACGAGGCAGGCGTCGTCCAGGCCGTGGAGTGCAGCGACGGGCCGCGCTACGTGATCGGCGTGCAGTGGCACCCCGAGTATCTCGTGTTCTCGCGGCGGGACTGGCAGCTCTTCCGGGTGCTCGTGGAGAATGCCGCGAGCCCCAAGGTGATGGCCGAGACCGACACGGAAGCGGAGCTCGGCGAACAGCCGACCCCGGCTTTGCCGACGGGGACCTAGCCCCGCCGGCGTGCCGGTCAGCGGTCGATCTTGCTGTACTTCGCGCCCTCGACGCTGGCGCCGGCGAGAAGGCCGCCCTGCGCGAAGACGAAGGCGACGATCGGCTTCTGCGTCACGGTCGAGTCGGCGCCGAGCTTCGCGCCCTTGTCGAGCACGGTCACCTCGGCGTCGACGCCGGCCTCCCAGCCATCGGAGCGGCGGAAGCGCTCCAGCGCGTCACGGCTGAGGAAGAAGAGGGCGTGGCTCGATTCCTCGATGCCCGCCTGAAAGCCGACGGAAGCGCCGCCGACGGAGTAGTACTGGGCAGTCGTGCCCTTGCCGTTGCCTGTGTTGAGGCGTAGCGCACCCTCGCCGTACTTGGCGCCGACGATGAAGCCGCCCTTCACGATGTCGGGCATCACGAGGATGCCGTGGGCCTTGCCCGCCAGCTCGCGGGAGCCGGGGACATCCTTGTAGAGCTTCTCGAGGGCGAGATCGACGCGGGTTTCGATCACCGCGGCGTCTTCGGCCACGGCGGTTGCGGGCGCGAGGGCGGCTGGAAGGGCCACAGCCGCGCCGAGGGCGCTGGCGAGGATGGCGGCGGCAAGGGGATGGGCGCGGTTCATAGCGTTCTCCATGGTGCTGCTCGGGTCGCCTCCTTACGACGACGCCCTCAATATCGGGGCGGGCGGGCATGGTCACAAGCACGGACTGCACCGGGGCGCATCACCCTTGTCATTCGCCCGGCAGCACGCAGTTACACCGGTGACAGGAATGCAGGGAGACGCAACGCATGGTTGCCGAGATCGAACCGTCGCTCAATGTTCTGGGCGATACGCTGGCCGACTGTAGCCATGCGCCGAAGACCGGGTTCTTCCGCAACGGCTGCTGCGACACGGGACCACTGGACCGCGGGAGCCACACGGTCTGCGCCGTGATGACAGAGGCGTTCCTGACCTTCTCGAAGGCTCGGGGGAACGACCTCAGCACACCGCGGCCGGAGTTCGGCTTTCCGGGCCTCAAGGACGGTGATCAGTGGTGCCTCTGCGCCGCGCGCTTCCTGGAGGCCTACGAAGCCGGGGTGGCGCCGCGCGTGTCGCTGCGCGCGACCCACCGCCGCGCGCTCGACATCGTCCCGATGGAAGCGCTGCGTGAGCGCGCCCTCGAGCGGAACTAGTCGCCGCTCGGACCGCTTAGCCGTTCAGACCGAGCACCCGCGCGAGGGTGCCGAAGAAATCGTACTCTTCCTCGCCACCGGGGCCGGCATCCGCGCTGCGCTGCCCGCCGCCCGATCCGCCACCGTCGACGGGCGCGTCAACGAACCGTTCATCGGCAACGCCGCGCGGGCCGCCATCACCACCGCCGGACTTGGCCTGCTGGCGCTGCTTGTACTCCTCGGCGGCGCCGATCGTGCCGATCCCGCTCCCGCCGCCGCTACCCGCCAGAAACCCGCCCGGCCCGAAGGCGAGCAGCACGAAGATGATTGCGGCGAGACCGCCGACGACCTTGATGACGTTCCCCATGACCCCTCCAGGACACCTGTCCGTCGCCCCGCCAGAATAGCACGATGGCAAGGCGAGGGAAGTCAGCCCGATGCAGCCTCGCTGCAGCTGCCGGGCGGCACGGGTACCTCGGCGAAGAGGTTCCCTGACTTGTCGATGAAGC
>JBCBHB010000276.1:0-4750 GCA_038526025.1 Pseudomonadota bacterium | reverse complement strand
CGGCAAGGGTGGCTATGTGCGCGCCATCGCGCGCGATCTCGGCCGCGCCCTCGGCTGCCATGCCCATGTCTCGGCGCTCCGGCGGCTGGCCAGCGGGGCGCTCACGCTCGAGGGCGCGATTTCGTTTGCGCCGGGGGAGAAAATCGGGCATGAGGCCGCTTCCGCGCATCTGAAGCCGGTGGCGACCGGGCTGGACGACATCCCGGCCCTGGCCGTCTCGACCGAGGACGCGGACCGGCTTCGGCGCGGCATGGCTCATGAGACGGCGTTTCCGCCGGACTGGGCCGAGGGGGCGACCGGCTGGGTGGCGGAGAAGCGGGGGGACGAATGCGTGCCCGTCGCCATCGGCATCCGGGCGGGGCATCTCTTCCGACCGAACCGGGTTTTCAACCTCTGACAGGGACACCCGCCCCCGCGCGGCCCCGGACCGAAAGGACACCCGATGTCGATCACGCCCGAGCGCAAGGAAGCGCTCATCAAGGAATATGGCGCCAAGGAAGGCGATACCGGTTCGCCCGAGGTGCAGGTCGCGATCCTGACGGACCGCATCACCACGCTCACCGAGCACTTCAAGACCCACAAGAAGGACAACCACTCGCGTCGTGGCCTTCTCAAGATGGTCAGCCAGCGCCGCAAGCTGCTGGACTATGTGAAGGGCAAGGACGTGGAGCGCTACCAGTCGCTCATCAAGCGCCTCGGCATCCGCCGTTGAGCGCGACCTGAGAGGACCGATGCGGCGCGGGGGCGATGGCTTCCGCGCCGCTTCTCGTTCATGCTGAACGCTGCGTGACGCCGATGAAGGCGGCGCGCGTCTCCCGCCCGGCCCGGCCCCCCGGCCGACCGCGGGCAGGCTGAAACCGGGGGGCCGCGGCCGGCACGGCCAGCCGTCGACGCAGGGCGCCGCCTCCAGGGGGAGGTCCGCGCCAGATCAAGGAACGACCATGTTCGATATCGTTAAGAAGGAAATCGAGTGGGGCGGCCAGACGCTCACGCTCGAAACCGGGCGCATCGCGCGCCAGGCCGATGGCGCGGTCTTCGCCACCATCGGTGAGACCACGGTGCTGGCCACCACGGTCTACGAGAAGAAGCCGAAGGAAGGCCTCGATTTCTTCCCCCTCACCGTTCACTATCAGGAGCGCTACTACGCCGCCGGCAAGATCCCCGGCGGGTTCTTCAAGCGCGAAGCGAAGCCGACGGAGAAGGAGGTGCTGACCTCGCGCCTCATCGACCGGCCGATCCGGCCGCTCTTCGTCGATGGCTTCAAGCATGAGACGCAGGTCATCGTGACCGTGCTCAGCCACGACCTCGAGAACGACCCCGACATCCTCGGCATGATCGCGGCCTCGGCGTCACTCACGCTTTCGGGCGCGCCCTTCCTCGGGCCCATCGGGGCTGCGCGCGTGGGCTTCGTCGATGGGCAGTACGTGCTGAACCCGGCTGTCGACGACATGCAGAAGCTGAACGAGAACCCCGAGCAGCGCCTCAACCTCGTCGTCGCCGGCACCAAGGACGCGGTGATGATGGTCGAATCGGAAGCCTACGAGCTTTCCGAGGAGGAGATGCTCGGCGCCGTCACCTTCGGCCACGAAGCCATGCAGCCGGTGATCGACGCGATCATCGCCCTGGCCGAGGACGCGGCGAAGGAGCCGATGGACTTCCAGCCGGACGACAACTCGGCGCTCTATGCCCGGGTGAAGGAGCTCGGCGAGGAGAAGATGCGCGCGGCCTTCGCGCTCACCGACAAGCTCGAGCGCCAGGAAGCCATCGGTGCCGCGCGCGACGCCGTGATGGCCGGGCTTTCGGAGGAGGAGCTCGAGGACAAGGGCCTCAAGACCTGCTTCAAGAAGCTCGAGAGCGCCGTGCTCCGCGGCGACGTGATCAAGACCGGCAAGCGCATCGACGGGCGCGACCTTACGACCGTTCGCCCGATCCTGAGCGAAGTGGGCGTGCTGCCGCGCACCCATGGCTCGGCGCTGTTCACCCGCGGCGAGACGCAGGGCCTGATCGTGACCACCCTCGGCACGGGCGACGATGAGCAGATCATCGACAGCCTCGAGGGCGATTGGCGCGAGCGCTTCCTGCTGCACTACAACTTCCCGCCCTACTCGGTGGGCGAGGCCGGGCGCATGGGCCCGCCGGGACGCCGCGAAGTGGGCCACGGCAAGCTTGCCTGGCGCGCGCTGCAGGCGGTGCTGCCGGCGGCGACGGACTTCCCCTACACCATCCGCCTCGTCTCGGAGATCACGGAGTCGAACGGCTCGTCCTCCATGGCGACGGTCTGTGGCGGCTCGCTCTCGATGATGGATGCGGGCGTGCCGCTGAAGGCGCCGGTGGCCGGTGTCGCCATGGGTCTCATCCTCGAGGAGAGCGGTGAGTTCGCGGTGCTGACCGACATCCTCGGCGACGAGGACCATCTCGGCGACATGGACTTCAAGGTGGCGGGCACGGAAGCCGGCATCACCTCGCTGCAGATGGACATCAAGGTGGCCGGCATCACGCCTGCCATCATGAAGCAGGCCCTCGCCCAGGCGAAGGACGGGCGGATGCACATCCTCGGCGAGATGTCGAAGGCGCTCACCGAGGGGCGGACCGAGTTCTCCGTCCACGCGCCCCGGATCGAGACCATGCAGATCAACACCGACAAGATCCGCGAAGTGATCGGCTCGGGCGGCAAGGTCATCCGCGGGATCGTCGAGGAGTCGGGTGCGAAGGTCGACATCAACGACGATGGCATCATCAAGATCGCCTCGCCGGATGCCGCCTGCATCGAGAAGGCCAAGGCCATGATCAACGGCATCGTCGCCGAGCCGGAGGTGGGCGCGATCTACACCGGCAAGGTGGTGAAGATCATGGATTTCGGCGCCTTCGTGAACTATTTCGGCGCGCGCGACGGCCTGGTGCATATCTCCCAGATGACCTGGGAGCGGGGCGCCAACCCGAAGGACCTCGTGAAGGAGGGCCAGGAGGTGAAGGTCAAGCTCATGGGCTTCGACGACCGCGGCAAGACCCGCCTCTCCATGAAGGTCGTGGACCAGGAGACCGGCCAGGAGATCGAGAAGGAGAAGGCCGAGGGCTGAGCCCCCGCCGATCTCTCTCGGTAAGACAGCACGCCCCGGCCCCCGCGCCGGGGCGTTTTTGCGTTTCGGGCGAACGCGGAACGGGCCAAGCGGAATCGCGCCTGGTCGGCGCGATGCTTGCTGCGGGGTTTCTGCGGCAACGCGGCCGGGAGAGCATGCCGGGGACCGGGCCTGGCCGCAGAGGTGGCGGCGGGGCTGGGGAGGAGCCGCGAGGGCTCCCTGCCGAGCATGAATGAAGCCGGGGCCGCGTCAAGGACGCGCTGCGCGCGCCGGCCCTGCCGGTGGCCTTGCCATCCTTGACCCGGCCCCGCCTTCGGGCGGTAGGTGCCGGGCTCAGAAGTCGTCCCGGAAGGTAGCGAGCGGCAGGCCCGAGCCGTCGAACAGCGTGAGCACGCGGTCGCGGATCTGCCAGGTGCGGGTGCCGCGCAGGACGCGCAGGAAGCGCTGCTCGGCCGTGGCGAGCGCCGGGGTGCAGCCGCGCCGTGTGAGGCGCGGGGGCGCGAAGCTCAGCGTCTCGGCGGTGAGGGTGGCGCGGCTCTGGAAGAGGTTGCAGCCCGTATCGCCCTTCACCTGGCCCACATCGTCGATCTCCATGAGCACGACGGCGACAGGCGGCAGGGAGAACTTGATGAGGTCCTCGAGCCGCCATTGCCGGTTCAGGGGCGAGGCCTCGCGCGTGTCCTGCAGCACGGGGTTCTCGAGGAAGAGGGCGAGGTTGCCGAGATCGACCACCGGGTCGAGCCGCAGGTCCTGACTGCCTTCGAAGAGCGTGTTGCGCCCGGCGAGGAGGCGTGCGCTCACACGGTACTGTCCGCCGCGGGGGGCGAGGACCGGATCGACCGCGAGGCGGAAGGGCAGGGGGCGTGTGGAGGGCGCGAGGATCTGGCGCGCAAGCTCCCGCGCGCCGAGAGGGCCGCGGCCGATATCGGAGATGGTCACCTCCACCAGCGTCTCCCGCGTGAGGCGGGTCTCCTCCGGCCAGTCGACCGTGCCTTCGACCACGGCGAACTGGGCCGCGGCGGGGCTGGCGAGAAAGGGGCCGGCGGCCAAGAGGAAGGCGAGAAGGGCGAGAAGGCGCATCGGGTCTCTCCGGCTGGCTCTGCCGGGAGAGGGCCACCGATGCGCGCCGTGCGCAAGGGGGCGGTGGGTTGGAAACCCACCCTACCGGTACCGGCGGGGTGGGCGCCTCTGATCAGCCGTCGATGCGGATCTTCGCGTTGGTGGGATCGTAGGGGCTCTCGGCCACTACCTCCGCCGGGTAGTGCTCCCGGAACATCAGGCAGTCGAGCTTCTGGCCGGGCTCGGCCAGCGCGGGCTCCACATAGCCGATGCCGATCTGCTTGCCATGGGCCACGGACCAGCCGCCGGAGGTGAGGCGGCCGACCTTCCGGCCACCGGCGAAGAGCGCCTCCCGGCCCCAGGGATCCGCATCCGAAGGCCCGTCGATCAGCACGGTCACGCATTTTGCGCGGATGCCGGTCTCGTTCATCGCGGCCTTGCCCTTGAAGTCCTTCGACTGGTCGATGAAGCGGGTCAGATCGGCTTCGAGCGGGGTGGCGTCCCGGCCGAGATCGGAGCCGAAGGCGCGGTAGGACTTCTCCTGGCGGAGCCAGTTCTGGGCCCGCGCGCCGCAGAGCTTGAGGCCCACCTTCGCGCCCTCGGCCATCAGGCGG
>JBCBHB010000275.1:0-4752 GCA_038526025.1 Pseudomonadota bacterium | reverse complement strand
CGGCTTGCCGAGATGCATGGTCTTCTCGGGGTCGACGAGCATCTCCTCGTCCGGACCGGTCGAGTAGGCGCGCCAGACAAGTTCGCCCGATGCCATGTCGTAGGCCGTGACCGAGCCGCGGACGCCAAACTCACCGCCGGAGATGCCGACGATCACCTTGTCCTTCACCGGCAGCACCGTGGCGGTGTTGGTCTCGCCCTTCGTCGGGTCGCCGTTGACCACCGACCACTTCACCTGGCCGGTCTTGGCGTCGAGCGCCACGACCGTGGTGTCGGCCTGGTGCAGGAAGAGCATGCCGTTGGCGTAGGCCGGGCCACGGTTCACCGTGTCGCAGCACATCACGGGGATAACGCTCGGATCCTGCTTCGGCTCGTACTTCCAGAGGATCTTGCCATCGTTGCCGAGATCGAGGGCATAGACTTTGTTCGGGAACGGCGAATGCACGTACATGATGTCGCCGATGACGAGGGGACCGCCCTCGTGGCCACGCAGAACGCCGGTGGAGAACGTCCAGGCCACCTGCAGGTCGCCGACATTCTCGTTGTTGATCTCGGAGAGCTTCGAGTAACGCGTGTTCGCATAGTCGCCCGTTTGGAGTACCCACCCGTTGGGGTTGGACGAAAGCTGCAGAACGGTATCGTTCGCGAGCGCCGGCGCGGTAAGCGCGGTCGCCGCGAAGAGCCCGAGAAGGGTCTTCTTCATATTGATCATCCTCCAGTGACGGGTTGCCTGCGTTCGCGGCCCGTCATCAGCGCCGTGCGGGCTTTGCCCTGCTTGGCATTTGTTCGACGGCCCATGCCGCCAGGCGACGCGTTCTTTCGCGGAGCGCGACCACCACGAAACATCGTAAACGATGGGTCTGCTTCATCAACCTAATAATGCCGGTTGAGTATGCAAAAGTTGACTCTGCTGGCAGTCGAGCAGTGTCAGGCGGCTTTACTCCCACTCGAGTTCCTTGAATGCCGCCAAGGCGTTCCGTGTCCCAAATGCGGACACCAGGAGCCAGCCTTCGGTGTGCCTGTGACCAAGTGTCTCCCCGGCCTCGCCGATGCTCATCCCCTCCGCCACTGCCTTGCGCGTCGCGGCGGCCAGTGCCTCCAGATAGGCGGTCTGCGGCTGCATCGCGCGGGGCCAGAGCACGCTGACGGGACCATGGCCAGGCACGGCGCGCGCTGCACGGATTTCCGCGAGCGACGGGGCGAGGGCGAGCCAGCCGAGGATCGAGCCGTCAATCACCGGCAGGTGATGGATGAACAGCAGGTCGCCGGCGAAGAGCGTGCGCGTCGCCTCGTCATAGACCGTGAGATCGTTGTCGGTATGCGCGGTGGGGTGGGCCTGCAGGCGCAGTGTCCGCCCGCCGAGGTCGATCGTCCTCGTCTCCGCCACCGCCTCCTCCGGCAGCGCAATCTCGGTGCCCGAGAATGCATCGCCGAGGATCCGCTCGCCCGCCTCGAGATAGGTCGCCGCCCGGCTGGCGAGCGCGTTGCCAAGCCTGCGGTGCCCGATGATCTCCGCACCCTCCGCCGCGAAGACCGAGGCGCCGAGCGCATGGTCGGGGTGCATGTGGGTGATGATGGCATGGCTGATGGGCAGGGCGGTGCGCTCACGGATGGCGGCCAGGAAGGCCCTGGCAACCTGCGCGGAGCCGCCCGTGTCGACCACCGCGACCGAGCGAGCGCCGAGCACCACGCCCAGATTGGCGATATCGCCCGCGTTCTCCGGTGCGGCCTCCGCCTGCGCGCCCTTGTGGACGAGAACGCCCGGCGCGATCTCGGTCAGCGTGAAGTCGGGCGTGGTGCCTGCTGGCACGCAGGGCCAGTCCACGGCCATCTCGTCCCCATCGGCGCGGGCGGATGCGATGAGCCTTGCGCGGTTCGCAAGCGCTGCACATTCCGCATGGCTCGCCCCGCCCGCCAGCCGCTCCGTCCGGCACTGGTCGGCCGCAGCGGCGAGGCAGAGGGTGAGGAGGATGTCGAACATCGCGGCCTAGAGCCGCTCGGCATGCCAGCCCACATGCTCCTCCATGAAGCTGGCCACGAAGTAGTAGCTGTGGTCGTAGCCGGGCTGCATGCGGAAGATGGCGGGGGTGCGCGTGCGGGCGATGGCGGCGGCGAGGGCCTCGGGCTTCAGGAGGTCGAGGAACTGGTCCGCGCTGCCCTGGTCCACGAGGATGTCGCCCTGCCAGCCGGTCTCCTCAAGCTGGACGCTGCTGTCGTAACCGCGCCAGAGGCTTTCGTCCCCGCCAAGATAGGCGCCGAGCTGCTTCTGCCCCCAGTCCGAGGCCGAGGGGTTGGCGATGGGCGCGAAGGCGGAGACGGAGCGGTAGAGGTCCGGCCGCGCCATGGCGAGGGTGAGCGCGCCGTGCCCGCCCATGGAATGGCCGGTGATGCCCATGCGCCCTTCATCCACCGGGAACTCGGCGGAGACGAGGCCGAAAAGCTCCTCGGTGATGTAGCGGCGCATGGCGAAATGGGGCGCCCAGGGGCTTTCGGTGGCGTCCACGTAGAAGCCCGCCCCCTGGCCGAGGTCGTAGGCGTCGTCGTTCGCCACGTCCGCGCCGCGGGGGGAGGTGTCCGGGAACACCACCGCGATGCCATGCTCTGCCGCCCAGCCCTGTGCGCCCGCCTTGGTCATGGCGTTCTCATGCGTGCAGGTGAGGCCGGAGAGATACCAGAGGCAGGGGACCGGCCCCTCCTCGGCCGCGGGCGGCAGGTAGACCGCGAAGGTCATGTCGCACTGACACGCGGTGGAGCGGTGCGTGTAGACGCCCTGCACGCCGCCGAAGGCGCGGTTCTCTGACACGGTTTCCATGGGCTCTCTCCCTGCGTGTTCTAGTCGGTAACGTCGATGATCCGGGCGCCGGTGGCTTCGGCGAGCGCTTGCGGCGCCACGGCGAACACCGCATCCGGCGCGCCCGCCGCGGCCCAGACAGTATCGTGGTCAAGCAGGCTGCGGTCCATGAGCACGGGCACGGGCACGGGCACGGCATGGCCGATGGGTGCCACGCCGCCGATGGCGAAGCCGGTCTCCGCGCGGACCCGTTTCGGATCGGCGCGCCCGAGCCGCTCCCCGATCGACGCCGCCACCTTCTCGATATCGACCCGGTTGTGCCCGGCGACGAGCAGCAGCCGAAGTGCGCCGGACCCCGCGACCTCAAAGACCAGCGATTTCACGATCTGCGCCACTTCGCAGCCACAGGCCGCCGCCGCCTCCTCCGCCGTCCGCGTCGAGGCCGGCATCCGCCGCACTTCCACGGAGAGCCCGAGCGCCTCGGCCGCCCCCGCCACGCGCTCCGGCCCGCTCAGGCTTGATGCGGCCGACGCACTCATGGCAGCGGGCATGAGATGTACGAGCCAGCCACCATGGAGCCTGCAACGTGGAGGATGACGAAGAAGTCCTTGCCTTCGGAGATAGTATCAACCGTGAATTCGTGCGACGGCCAACCGTCGACCGACGTTTGAAATGAAACCTCTCCAATCGTGAAAACTTCATGGAGAAGCTCTCGATCGAACACAACGCTACGTGTCGCTTCCAAAGGGGATTGAACGTGCAGCGCTAGGCGTTCTTCGTCGTCGGTGAATTCGATGATCATCAGGTCACGCACATCAGTCTCACATAACTCAGATGGTGTTCTGGGCGGCTCGGCGTTGGGCATTCGGAAAAGGCGCCATTGGCCATGGAGTGTGCATACGGTGCAGAAACCGTCGCTCGATGACCAGTAGATGGCCAAGAGAGCGGCGAGCGGTGTGATGCCAAGCAGTGTTGCGGCAGCGATCCGCCACACCGAAGCGTCTCCTTCTCACTTCACAACCGACCGAAAGTGCAAGTGCCTAGTCTTGTCGCTCATCTACGCTCGACCACGACCTCGTCGTCCATGAGGTGCTTGCGAGCGAGCCTGTGGACTGCCTTCCGGAAGCGGCCCTCAAGGGCGGTTCGCACTCGCGCCTCGAACCAGAACTGCGGGCCGTCGATCTCGCCAAGGTCCATCTCAATGCGTCGCTCTTCCCGATGCTCAGCCCAGACGTCCTCGGCAAAGTTGTGCCAGCGATGAATGCCGGTACGCGCCGGATCTATCGCTCGCACAACGAGCACGAACACCTGTTCAGTACTGGACGACGGCGCGGATGGACTTGCCTTCATGCATCAGGTCGAAGCCGTCGTTGATCTGATCGAGCGGCAAGGTGTGCGTGATCATCGGGTCGATCTCGATCTTGCCGTCCATGTACCAGTCGACGATCTTCGGCACATCCGTCCGGCCCCGGGCGCCGCCGAAGGCCGTGCCTTTCCAGGTGCGGCCGGTGACGAGCTGGAAGGGACGCGTGGAGATCTCCGCCCCTGCCGGCGCCACGCCGATGATGACCGACGTGCCCCAGCCCTTGTGCGAGCATTCGAGGGCCGCGCGCATGACGTTCACATTGCCCGTCGCGTCGAACGAATAGTCGGCCCCGCCCTTGGTCAGCTCCACGAGGTAGGGCACCAGATCGCCCTCCACCTCGTTGGGGTTCACATAGTCGGTCATGCCGAAATGCGTGGCCATGTTGGTCTTGGACGGGTTGATGTCGACGCCCACGATCTGGTCCGCGCCCGCGAGCCGGAGACCCTGGATCACGTTGAGGCCGATGCCGCCGAGCCCGAAGACCACGGCGCGGCTGCCCTGCTCAACCTTCGCGGTGTAGAGCACGGCGCCGATGCCCGTGGTCACGCCGCAGCCGATGTAGCAGACCTTGTCGAAGGGCGCGTCCTCCCGGATCT
>JBCBHB010000274.1:0-4756 GCA_038526025.1 Pseudomonadota bacterium | reverse complement strand
ATCCGCTGAAGGACATCCAGGCGCAGGTGCTGGCGATGGAGGCCGGCATCACCTCGCGGCGCAAGGTGGTCGAGGCCACCGGCTACGACGTCGAGGAAGTGGATCGCGAGAACGCCGTCGATGCGGCACGCGCCGCGGAGCTGGGGCTCCGCTACCGCACCAGCCCCGGCGAGGCGCAGGGCGCGCGGGCCACGCCCTCGCGTCGGCCAGTGCCGCGCGATCGCGATGACGGTCACGGTGACGGCGGCGACGAGACTGCCGCGCCCAACAACACCGAACGGGAGTAATGCGATGAACAGCTGGTACACGATCCGCGCCCGGGGCTCCGGCGCAGAAGTCATGATCTATGACGAAATCGGCGCCTATGGCGTCTCGGCCAAGGGGTTTCTGGCGGAGATCGGGGCATTGCCGGACGATGCCGCGATCGATCTGCGTCTCAACAGCCCCGGCGGCTCGGTCTTCGATGCCGTCGCCATCCACAACGCCTTGAGCCGTCATGCCGGCCCGATCACCGTCTGGATCGACGGCATCGCCGCCTCGGCGGCCTCCTACATCGCCATGGCGGGCGACGAGATCGTCATGCCCGAGAATGCCTTCCTGATGATCCACGATCCCTCCGGAATGGTCATCGGCACCGCCGCCGACATGCGCGACATGGCAGGAACGCTGGACAAGATCGCGGCCGGGATGCTGCGCGGCTATGCCGCCCGATCCGGAAAGCCCGAGGACGAGATCGCAGCCCTGATGGCGGCCGAGACCTGGCTCACGGCCGCCGAGGCGCTGGAGGCGGGCCTTGCGACGCGCATGACGGAGCCGGTGCGGATCGCGGCCAGCTTCGACATCGGGCGCTTCCGCAACGCGCCGCCCGAACTGGTCGAGGCGGTCGCGGCGCCGGACGATGAGGCGCGCGGCATCGAGGACGGCGACGGTCAGCCGCCCGAGACAGCACCTGCGCCCAACGCTGATCCGTCGGTGAACGACGCCGATCCCGGCCCCTCTGACGTGGGTGTTGCAGACGACAACACCCAAACCGCGCCGCGCGATCCCGGCAGCACTGTTGCCGCCGCCGACACTGCGCCCGACGCCACCGCGATCCGCGCCGAGGCCATCGCGCATGCCCGCGCCGTCATCGATCTCTGCCGCCTTGCGGGTCAGCCGCAGATGGCGGGCCGGTTTCTCGAAGAGGACGCCAGCATCGAGGCGGTGCGCGCCAGCCTGCTGGACGCGAAGGCCGAGGCCGCGCCGCAGATCGCCGGGCATCACCCGCAACCGGGGCCGGGTCCGGCGACGCGCCCTTGGGGCGATGTCATCGCCCGCACGTTCAAACTGAAAGGATGATCTCCCATGACCACGTTCACCGAAAGCACCCACCCCGGCGGCTTCCTCGTCTGGGAAGCCTTCCGCGACTATACCCGCGAGACGATCACCATAGCTGCCGGCTCGCTCGAGCCCGGCGCCGTGCTTGGCAAGATCACCGCCTCCGGCAAATACGCCGCCCACGACCCCGCCGCCGTCGACGGCACCGAGACCGCCGTCGCTGTGCTCTGGGGCAAGGCGGACGCCAGCGCGGGCGATGTCCCTGCCGTGGCCCTGATCCGCGGCCCCGCCATCGTCAATCGGCATGACCTCGTCTTCGCCGGAACGCCCAGCGAGGGCGAGATCACCGCTGCACACACGGCGCTGCTGGCTGTTGGCATCCTCGTGCGCTGACAACGCGCCACCTCAACCCCCATTCCTGAACAGGAGGCATCCTCATGGCCACCATGGACATCTTCGAAGGCGATGCCTTCACCATCATCGAGCTGACCCGCGCTCTCGAGAACATCCCCTTCAAACCGGCGATCCTGTCGGGCGCGGGGCTCTTCGGCGCCCGCGGCGTGCGAGCCCGCACCGTGATGATCGAGAGCCGCGACGGCACGCTGTCGCTGATCCCGTTCTCGGAGCGCGGCTCGGCCTTCGAGTCGCAGATCCCCGAACGCCGCGAGATGCGGGCGTTTGTGTGCCGTCAGTTCAAGAAACAGGACGTGCTCTGGGCCTCGGAAATCCAGGCGATCCGCGACTTCGGTTCGGAAACCGCCGTGCAACAGGTGCAGACAGAGGTCGCGCGCAAGCTGGGCCGGCTCCGGAACGACGCCGAAGCCACCTTCGAGTTCCACCTCTTCAACGGCATCCAGGGCGTGGTGAAGGACCCCCGCGACGGGGCCACGGTGATCAACTACTACACCGAGTTCAACATCACCCCAGCCGCGGAAGTTGACTTCGACCTCGACAACGCCACCCCCGCCTCGGGCGCGCTGCGCAAGCGCTGCCAGGCGCTGATCGAGAGCGTCGAGGACACGCTGGGCGGGCTGGCCGCCGGTCAGGTGCAGCTGCGCGCCGAATGCGGCTCGGCCTTCTTCGCCGATCTGGTCGCGCACAAGGAGGTGCGCGAGACCTACCTCAACACCGCCGCCGCTGCCGATCTGCGAGGGCGCGTGGGCGAAGAGGTCAGCTTCGGCGGCATCACCTTCCGGCGCTACCGGGGCGGGCTCGGTTTCGGCGTGCCGACCGACAAGGCGTATTTCTACCCCGAGGGCGTCGAGGGGCTGTTCGAGATCTACTATGCGCCGGCGGACACCTTCGAGACGGTCAACACCGTCGGACTGCCGCTCTACGCGCGGATGATCCCGGACCGGGACCGCGACGAATGGGTGAGGCTCGAGATCGAGAGCAACCCGCTGCCGATCTGCACCCGGCCGCAGGTACTGCGCAGCGCACGGCGGACGTGATGTCTGCCGTCGCCGTGGCGCTCGACGCCCTCTTCGCGGACGGCAATATCGCCCGCGACGCGGTCTACATCGCCGACGGCGGCGCGCCCGTCCTGGTGCGTGCCGTCGCCCGGCGTGCCGATGCGATCAGCGATTTCGGCGACGCGCGCCTATGGTCCGAAACCACCCGCATCGATCTGCGCGTCGCAGAGGTGGCAAACCCGCGTCCCGGCGACCGGATCGAGATCGACGGCGACGCCTTCCTCATCCAGGGCGAGCCCGCCCGCGATCGCGAGCGGCTCGTCTGGACCGTCGATCTGAGGCCCGCGTGAAACTGAAGCTCGACATCGATCCCGACATCGTCGCGATGATGGCGGCCGAGGTCGCGGCGGGCGAACGCGCCGTGACGGCCGCCGTGCGCGAGGCCGGTACCGGGTTGAAGTCGGCGTGGCGATTGCAGATCACCGGCGCGGGGCTCGGCACACGGCTCGCCAACTCGATCCGGAGCCAGAACTTCCCGAGGTCGGGCGAGAGCCTGGACGCGGCGGCGCTGGTCTGGTCCAAGGCGCCGGTCATCGTGGGTGCCCATGACACCGGCCCGCTGATCCGCTCGAAGAACGGGTTCTGGCTGGCGATCCCGCTGCCTGCGGCGGGCAAGTCCCTGCGGGGGGGCAGGATCACGCCCGGCGAATGGGAGCGCCGCCGTGGCCTGCGCCTGCGCTTCGTCTATCGCCGCACCGGCCCGAGCCTGCTTGTGGCGGAGGGACGGCTGAACACGAAGGGTCAGGCGGTGGTGTCCCGCTCGAAGACCGGGCGCGGCAAGGTGACCGCGCCAATCTTCCTGCTGGTGCCGCAGGTCAAGCTGCCGAAGCGGCTGGACCTGGCGCGGGATGCAGACCGGGCGTTGGGCAGCGTGCCGGGGCTGATCGTCACGAACTGGGTGGAGGGAAAAGTGACTTGATGTGTTCTGCCAGTCAGGACCGGTTTTCTGACGACGACGCCCTCCTCAAGCTAGCAGTAGCAAGTCTGCTTCAAAATCAGAAAATTCACGCCACTCGAGAAGCCTAACCACTTCGAAAGCTACATTTCGTTGCAGGTAATCGCCCAACGCAGGATCCGCTGCCTTCAGCGCCTCGAAGCATTGCCTGACAGCCGGTCTGAGCTGTCCTTCCGCCCAATGCATTGACTGGTTTCGTCCCTGCCAAATCACTGATTTGAGCTCAACGCCATGAACGATCCTGCCGTTTGGACAATTTTGAATCCCGCCGTGTACGAGCGAAATGCCCTGCTTGGCAAACTGTAGAACGGACCCGGCCAACGACGTGCACGCGAACGCCCGCACGTCACGTTGCTGCTCAAGGTCAGGAAGAGATGCTTCCGCGTGGTATCTTTCTTTGTCCGGCCCGAAATAGGTGTCCCAGTGGATGCCTACACCGAGCATGTAGTCATCAGGATCCTCGAACTGTTGAAATGCCTCTGCGCGGCGGTAGCCCTCCACGGTGGTGACCGTCAGCGAGGCTATTTTCCCCTTGAGCGCTTCAACGGCGTCCCACTCAGACCAAACGGAAGGAAAGACGGTCTCGCACGCATGCCGGATCTCCGACAAATAGGACGCCATGTCCATTCAGGGCACCTCTTTATTTCTTCACATCAAGAGATGTGGGTTCTCAGACTAGTGCTCACACGCCGAAACATATGCGTAAGCGCCGTTGGAAGTTACTATGGCTGAGGCGAAAATGACTACCCCACGCGAAACCATCCTCGCCGCGCTGCACGCGCGGCTCTCGGCGCTGCCCGCCACGGCTCTGCGGGGCGACGTGCTGCCAGAGCGCGTGCCGGCCGAGGGCCTGCTGATCCTGCGCGATGGCGAGCCGGGCGAGCCGGAGGTGACGCTGTCGCCGCTGGCTTACCACTATCAGCATCGGGCCGAGATCGAGGCCGTCGTGCAGGGTGCCGACCGTGACGCTGCCTTCGACGCGCTGACCGTCAGCATCGGCGCGGCACTCGCC
>JBCBHB010000273.1:0-4760 GCA_038526025.1 Pseudomonadota bacterium | reverse complement strand
CTTGTCCTGCCTGCCATGCACAAGTACGGCCGTCTCGCCCCCGCTGACGCCGCGCCTCTTCTGGCCGCCGAGGCCAAGGGCCGCCCCTACCTGCCGCGCTACCGTGGCGCCGCGCATCTGCCGCCACGCGAGCAGGTGGCCGAAGTCGCCGCCCGCGAGGCCCTGACGGGCGCCTCCTGCGCGGCCGCCATCACACCCGTGGACGAAGACCGCTACGACGTCACGCTTGGCAAAAGCACCGTCCGCGTCGCTTGCTACCCCGAAACGCTGCGCGCCTACGGCGCCTGCGAAGACCTCCTCGCCGCAAAGCCGCTGGAGCCCAAGACGGTCTGGCGCGGCGAGGTTCTGTCCATCACCCCCAAGAAGGAACCGACCCCATGAGACTACCTTTCATCGCGGCCACCCTCGCCGCCTTCGCCCTCCCCGCCGCCGCGCAGGATTGCGCGGAAGGAATGCGTGCCTTAGAGCACGCCGCCGGCACCACCTGCATCCCCGAGGATCCGCAGCGGATCGTTGCCTTCGACAGCCGCGCGGCCGCCACGCCACTCCTGGAACTGGGCGCCCCGGTCGTCGGCACGTGGTGGGGCGAGATGGAGGACGGGTCGGTCTATGTCCGGGGCGCGTCAGACATCTTCGGTCAGGACTTCGTCGATGCATCGGGCATCGCGCCAGTCGCCGGAGCTGGCGGCGTCGATCTCGAGGCGACCGCCGCCCTCCAGCCAGACCTCATCCTGATCGGAGAGTGGCTCACCGATCAGAAGGACCAGCTTACGTCCATAGCGCCGACAATCGTACTGCCGGAAAACGTTCCCTATCTCGACCTCCTCGGGATGCTCGCCGATGCTGCGAACCTGACTGGCTCGTACGAGCGAGAACTCGCGGAATATCGAGCTCGTATTGAGGAGCTTCGCGAGATCGTCGGCGACCCTTCGAGCATCACGGTCTCGCGCATGGACATCGACGCAGACGGCATCTGGTACTACCCCAACTGGGGCGCGGTCGATCAGGTAATCGACGACGCAGGGTTCTCCCGGCCCGAAATCCAAGCTGCCGCGACGTCCGACATTACGGGCATGAGCATCGAGAACGTGATGGCCTTCGACGGCGACGTCCTTCTCGTCAGCTACGCACCTCGGTTCGGCCAGACCATCTCCGATCTGACGAGCGGTTGGATGTCCGTCGGAAACGACCTCTGGAGGACCCTTCCCGTCGTTCAGGACGGGAACCTCTACTGGTACGAGCGCGACATCTGGACCGGCCAAACCTTCGCATCGCTGCACGCCGCCATTGATGGGCTGACACTGCTGACCGCGGGGCGCAGCTTCGAATGACCTCCGCCGGCGCCGTCTTCCTGGCAGCGTTCCTCGCCTGCGCCGTTGAGGCGCTTGAGGCGGTGACGCTGCTCCTCGCCGTGGCGGCCGCGCGCGGCCCGCGGCCCGCGCTTCTAGGCGCGGCGGCGGGGTTCGCAGTGCTGGTGGCGCTGATTTTACTGCTCTGGCCACTGATCGACGCGGTGCCGCGCGACGCGCTGCATCTGGTGGTCGGGCTCCTCCTGCTGCTCTTCGGGGCCGGCTGGCTGAGGAAGTCGGTGCTGCGCGCCACGGGCCGCGCGGACCGGCACGACTTCGATGCCGAATTCGGGGAGGCCCGCGACGGCTTGGCTCGACCAGGGGTCGCCGAATGGGTCGCGGGCGTTGCGGCGTTCAAGGCAGTGCTGCTGGAAGGGCTGGAAGTCATCTTCGTGGTGCTTGCCCTCGGCGGCACAAATCGCCTCGACGCGGCTGTGGGCGGTGCGGTGCTGGCCTGCGTGCTGGTCTTCGCGGCGGCCTTCGCACTGCGCCGCCCCCTCTCCGCGATCCCCGACAACGCTCTGAAGTTCTGGACCGGCGTGATGCTGACCTCGTTCGGCGCCTACTGGGTGGCCGAGGGTCTGGGCGGGACCTGGCCCGGTGGGGGCTGGGCACTGCTCTATCTCACGGTCTTCGTCGCGGCCTTGGGCGGCGCGTTGATCCGGTTCCTCGCCCCGAAGCCTGCCCAATGAGCCTGATCCGCGACATCCTTGTCGAGCTTGGCGGCATGTTCTGGGCCGACCGCCGGCTGAACCTCGGCCTGCTGGGCGCTACCGCATTGGCGGCGCTCCTCGCCGTCACCTTTCCCATCTCCAGGGAGGGCATCATGCCCGTCCTCCTTACCCTCGCCTATGGCGGCGTGATCGCTTGGGCGCTCTTTCCAACAGACAGAGGAGACTGACATGAGATTTATTCATACCCTCGCCCTCGCGGCGCCATTGCTGACCCTCGCCGTCCCCGCCACAGCCGAGGATTGCGCGGAGGGCCAGCGTGCCTTCGAGCATGCAGAGGGAACCGCCTGTATCCCAAATGATCCGCAAAGGGTCGTTTCGGGAAACGAGTTCTGGATTTCCATTCCGCTCGTGGAACTGGGGGCACCGCTTGTCGGGACCGCTGGATGGCCCCTCGATGACGCGCGCGGCTATGTCGGCAGATTGCGCCAACTGGGCCTTGAGCACTTGCTCCCCGGTGACATCCCGCGGTTCGGTCGATCGTCGGGCATGGACTTCGAGGCGATTGCGGCCCTGGCGCCCGACCTGATCGTCACGACGATCTACGAGGCGGATCTCCACGACCGATTTGAGATCATCGCCCCGACGGTGGTGGTGCCGCGGGGTTTGCTTGCCATCGACCACCTCGCCTTCATCGCAGACGCGGTCGGCGCGCAAGACACGCATGATACTCTGATCACGGCCTACCAAAGCCGTGTCGCGGCGGTTCGGGCGCAACTTCCCGCGCCCGAAGAGATTGTCGTCTCACGCCTCGATATCAACGACAATGGTCTTCGGTTCTTCCCGAACTTCGGCACGCAGGATCAGGTGATCAACGATCTGGGGTTTTCACGCCCGCCCATGCAACGAGATGCGACAACGGACATCCGAGGCGTCAGCATCGAGCGCATCGCCGAGTTCGACGGCGACATCATACTTTCAGGCTATGCGCCACGCTTCGGTCAGACGGTCGATATGATCCGAAGCGGTTGGATGGCGGACGGTGAGGCCCTTTGGACCCAACTCGAAGGGGTCCGGGCGGGCAACCATTACTGGTATGAGGGCGATACCTGGAATGCGATCGGATACCATTTCCTGACCGAGGTTCTGACGTCCCTGGCAACCATCACCGTCGGACAAACCTTCGAGTAGTCGAATTCGGCGAGCCAGGGCCACTAGGCCCGAGCCAGCGTTTGCACCCCCCACTAAGCAGAGGAAACAAACATGACATCCCATACCTATCTCGCCGCGCTCGTGGCGCTCACCTCTTTCCTCGGAGGCCTTCCCGCCGCCGCGCAGGACTGTTCGGACGGCTTGCGCCCCTTCGAGCACGCTGCGGGGATGACCTGCATCCCGGAGGATCCGCAGCGGATCGTCACGCTGCAGGACCAGAACGCGCTGCTGCCGTTGCTGGAACTGGGCGTAAGGCCCGTGGGTAGCGCGGGCCACGTCCTGCCGGACGGCTCCACCGTGTTTCGCCGGGTCGACGGCTTCGACACGGACGGCATCGCGTTCGTCGGCTCCTACAGGGGCACGGACCCGGAGGCGGTTGCGGCCCTGGAGCCCGACCTTATCATCGCATCGCCCTGGCCGGACGGCAGCGTCGAACTTTACAGCCCCATCGCGCCCACTGTGGTCATCGACATTTTCGACCAGCCGCTGCGGGATGCGCTTCATCAATTTGCGGACGTCACGAACCGCTCCGAGCGGGCCGAGGAACTGGAAGCGGAGTTCGACGGTCGGGTGGCGGCGATCCGGGACGCCTTGGGAGACAGGCTCGACGAGACGACGATCTCGATCCTGTCCTACTGGGGTGGCAATCCGGGCATCGTGCCGGCGATGCAGTCGACCGGTCTGGCGCTCTCCGCGTTCGATCCGGTTCGCGCGGAGTTGGAGGTCGGACACGAAAGCTGGGATCCGATCTCCTGGGAGGTGCTGGGGGACAACCCGTCGGACGTGACCTTCGTCTTTGCGAATTCCGACGATCAGGTTAGTTCAATCGACGCAGCGGTGGCCGACTTTCTCTCCGATCCGATCGTTCAGGCCACTACGGTCGCCCGGGCCGACCAGATCGTCCCGGTCGCATCGAACCAAGTCATGGGCGCGTCCTGGGGGGCGGCCACGCGCATGGTTGAGGCGCTTGCGGAAGGCATCGGGCGCGAGGGCCTAAACCGCGACCTCGTGATCGAATGACCGATGCCGTTCCCGTTCTCGGCTTCCGGGCGCTGGCGCCGTTGCGCCGTTACCGCGCACTCATTGGTGTCGTGCTCGGCCTCATCGCACTTCAGACCGTCGGCACGCTCGCCGGGCCGATGGTCGTGCGCGAGATCGTGGGACAAGTCGAGGGCGGGGTGGGCGAGGCGGCGGCGGGGATCGGCGTGCTCGCGCTTGGTGTGGTCGCGGCCTACGCGCTGCGGGCGGCGGCGGCGTTCGGCATCTTCCACTATTCCCATGTCGTCGCCTTCAACACCTGCCACGATACGCGCATGGCGCTCTATGCCCATGTGCAACGCATGGCGCCGGCGTGGTTCGCGCGCCGGCCCTCGGGCGAGGTCGTCAGCCGCCTGACCGAGGACACCTACCGGTTGGAGCCGCTGCTGGCCGACAGCGTCGAGGGCTTCGTCTCCTCCGCCGTGGTGGGCCTCGGCGTTCTTATCCTGATGCTCTTCATCGACCCGGCTCTGGCCGTGGTCGCCGTCGC
>JBCBHB010000272.1:0-4765 GCA_038526025.1 Pseudomonadota bacterium | reverse complement strand
CCTTCGGCGAGCGCACCGGGTCGGGCGCGCCTTGCAACATGTCGCTGGCCGGCGCGGAGACCGGCGAGAACCTCTTCAAGTCCAACGATGATCCGCGTGGCTGCGGGCTCTCCCCCCTCGGCTACCAATTCCTCGCGGGCATCCTGCGCCACCTGCCGGCGATCATGGCCACGGTCGCGCCGCTGGTGAACAGCTACAAGCGGCTGGTGAAGCAGGGCTCGATGTCGGGCTTCACCTGGGCACCCATCTTCGCCTGCTATGGCAACAACAACCGCACCAACGCCATGCGCATCCCGAAAGGCGGCGGCCGGGTCGAGCTGCGTGCGGCCGATAGCGGCTGCAACCCCTATCTAGGCGCCGCCATGTGCCTCGCCGCCGGCCTCGAAGGCATCCGCGAGGGCCTCGATCCGGGCGAGCCCAATACCGACAACATGTATCTGATCTCCGAGCGTGAGCGGAAGAAGCGGAAGATCGACATGCTGCCCCGGACGCTCGACGAAGCAGTGCAGGCCTTCAAGAAGGACCCGCTCTCGAAGGCCGTGTTCGGCGAGGCGATGTTCGACAGCTGGAGCGCCTACAAGGAGCAGGAGTGGCTGAGCTATCTCAACCATGTCTCCGACTGGGAGATGCAGCGCTACCTCCGATTCTTCTGACGCCGGTGAGGGCCCCGTGAAGATCGAAAGCTTCGTCACCGATCTCGATCTGGCGGGCGGCGGCCGGCTGAACGGCTGCGAGCTTGTTTATGCCACCTGGGGCACGCTGAACGCCGCGAGGGATAACCTCTTGCTCTACCCCACCCGCTTCGGCGGCACGCATGAGCAGAACGCCTTCCTGATCGGCCCGGGCATGGCGCTCGATCCGGAGCGGTGGTGCATCGTCGTCCCCAATATGCTGGGTAATGGCGTCTCCACCTCGCCATCTACCACCGGCCTGGGCCTCGACTTTCCAAGGGTCACCCATGCCGACAACGTCGCGCTCCAGCGTGCGATGCTGAAGGAGCACTTCGGAGCGGCACCGATCGCGCTCGCCGTCGGATGGTCCATGGGCGCGCAACAGGCCTATCGCTGGGCGGTGGAGGAGCCGGGCCGCGTCGCGCGGCTGTGCGCCATCTGCGGCACGGCGCGCACCACGCCGCACAACCGTGTCTTTCTCGAAAGCCTGCTCGCGGCGCTCGAGGCCGATCCTCGCTACGGCACCGGCGAGGCCCCGGTTGCCGGCCTGCGAGCCGCGGGGCGCATCTATGCCGGCTGGGCCTACTCCCAGCCATGGCTGAAGGCCGCGCGCCACCAGCCCATGGGCTACGCCGATCTCGACGACTGGCTGACCCGCTACTGGGACACGCTCTTCATGGCGCGAGACGCGGGCGACCTCACCGCCATGTGGCGGAGCTGGATCGCAAACGATGTGGCCGACGGCGGCGATCTGGCGACGTCACTCTCACGGATCACCGCCCGCACCACGGTCGCCACCGCCACGACCGATCTCTACTTCACGCCGGCCGACTGTGCCGCCGAAGCCGCCATGATCCCCGGCGCGACCTATCGGGACATCGCGACGGACTGGGGCCACATGGCGGGCTCCGGACAGTCCCCGGCCGACACGGAAGCGATCAACCAGATCATCGCCGCCCTCTTGCGCGATTGAGCGCACAGGGCGCCGACAGAAAGGCCTCACAACACACGCCTACAACACGGAGGAGCATCACCATGAGAGACGAAGGCCAGCAGATCCTCACCCTCGCCGAAGGGATGGCGGAGCCACGCAAGAACCGCAACATGGACATCGCCAAAGAGCCGATGCCCAATTTCAGCAGCACGCCCGGCGGGCCCAACGACACGCCCCTGTCCTTCTGGGCGTCGTGGGACCTGAAGGACCGCCCGCGCCGCATCGCGCTGCTGATGGATGACTGCCAGGAGGAGTATCGTCCCTATGCGGGCGAGATCCTGCCCAACGTCATCAAACTGCTCGGCACCTTCCGGAAGGCACGCGACGAGAACGAGGGCGTCTGCATCGCCTGGAGCTCCTGGACCCGCCGCTTCGACGACGGCATCTACAACACCATGGACCGCTGGTACGGCCCCCGCGGCCTCGACCCCGACAACTTCCAGAACGCGGTCTATGTTTATGGCGGCGCAGACGGCATGAAGCCGATGGCCGAGATCGCGCCGACCGATGCAGAGGTTGCCGACGGCTGGTTCTACCACGGCAAACACCTCGATATGTTCTGGACGTTCGACGAGAGCGGCAACTCGTATCTCGACACGAAGCTGAAGGCCCACGACATCGACACGATCGTGATCTGCGGGCTCTGGACCGACGAATGCATCCTGAGCACCGCCTATGCCGGCAACTCGCGCGGCTACGATGTGGTGGTGGTGCGCGACGCGGTGGCCACGGCCACGGCCAACCACGAGATCGCCCTCAAGGTCGCCGGCGGTACCTGCGCAAAGGTCCTCACCGCCGATGAGGTCGTCAGCTACATGGAGAACGACTTCACGGCCGGCGAGCCCGGTGCGGTGAAGGGCAAGACATTCCCGGACGGCCGGAAGGACTGATCGGCGCGCGAACGAACGCTCTCCTCGGCCCTGTCGAGGAGAGTCACTCCGCGTCGGTCTCGATGACCGTGACGCCCTTCCGGCCCGCGCGCAGGCCGATCTGGCCTTCCCGCAGGCGCATGGCATCCGCGCCGAACACCTCGTAGCGCCAGCCATGCAGTGCCGGCACATCGGGCTGATCGTCGCCGGCCAGGGCATCCAGCTCCGCGCTCGTCGCGATCAGCTTGGAAGCGATGCCGAGCTCGTCGGAGCGCGCCTTCAGAAACACCCGCAGCAGGTCCGCCACCGCCGCCGAACCCTCGCGCCGCTTCGGCGGCGGGTCCAGCCTCGGCCTCTCGTCCGGCGGGCAGGCAAGGCCACGCGCCACGGCGGCCAGGATCTCCTCGGCCACATCCTGGCGCCGCCCCTCCCGTTGCAGCATCCGCAGTTTCGAGAGCGCGTCCATGTCCCGCGGCCGTGCCGCCGCGATCTCGGCGATGGCATCGTCCTTCAGCAAACGGGTGCGCGGCACGTCCCGTTCCCGCGCGGAAAGCTCGCGCCAGCGCGCCAGTTCCCGCACCACGGCCAGCATCTCCGGGTTGCCCGTGCGCGACTTCACGCGCCGCCACGCCTCGTCCGGATCCGCGTCATAGGTCGCGGGATCCGACAGGATGGCCATCTCCTCGCTCACCCAATGCGTGCGCCCCGACGTCCCGAGCCGCTTCGACAGCGCCTCATAGACCACGCGCAGATGCGTGACGTCTCCGATCGCATAATCCAGCTGCTTGTCGCTCAGCGGCCGGCGCGACCAGTCCGTGAAGCGGGACGACTTATCGAGTTCCGCCTTCGCGACCTTCCGCACCAGCGTCTCGTAGCCCACCTGCTCGCCATAGCCGAGCACCATGGCCGCAACCTGCGTGTCGAAGAGCGGCTCGGGAATGATCTGGCCGAGGTTATGGAAGATCTCCACGTCCTGCCGCGCGGCGTGGAACACCTTCACAACCCTGTCGTCGCCCATCAGCCGGAAGAGCGGCGCCAGCCCGATCCCTTCCGCCAACGGATCCACAATCACCGCATCGCCGCCCTCGGGCCCGTCCGGGCCGGGCGCCGCCAGCTGCACAAGGCAAAGCTGTGCGTAATACGTCCGCTCCCGCAGGAACTCCGTATCGACGCAAACATATGGCGCACGCGCGAACGCGGCGCAGACCTCCGCCAGTTCGGCGCTCTCAGTAATCACCCTCATATCGAGTGGTTAACGCAGCCTTTTCCGCCTGTCCCGAAATAATTCGAGATGCCATGTTCCCCTGTGGCAGCGGCGATGCTCATGTGACAGTAGCATGACAAGACCGGACGAAAGGGACGCGCAGATGCAAACCGTGCTGGTGGCCAACCGCAAAGGCGGCGTGGGCAAGACGATGATCTCCGTCAGCCTCGCGAGCGCGCTGGCAGCAACAGGCGCGCGCGTGGCCATCGCGGATGCGGACGCGCAGCAATCGGCGCTCGCGTGGCTCGCCCTCCGCCCTGCCGACGCCGCCGCCATCCGCGGTCTCTCCTGGAAAAAGGCTGCCGATATCGGCGAGCACCCCAAGAAGCTCGACTGGCTGGTGATCGATGCACCCGGCGCCCTCAAGGGCAGCCGTGCAGAAGCGCTCATCGCCGAGGCCCGCGCCGTCGTCACGCCCCTCCAGCCCGGGCTCTTCGACCTCGGCGCCACCCGGCTCTTTCTCGACGAGATCGAGGACATCAAGCGCATCCGCAAAGGCAAGGTGCCGGTGCATCTCGTCGCCAACCGCCTCCGCCCGGGCCGTGCCGCAGCCGGCCTCGAAGCCGCCGCAGCCGATCTCGGCCGCCCCCTCACCGCCCGGATCCCCGAGCGCGCAGGCTATGCGGACCTTGCCATGCAGGGCCTTGCTCCCTTCGACGGGACCCGCGTGACACACCGCCGTCTCGCCGAACCCTTCACCCCGCTTCTCGAAGCACTCGACGGCTAGCTGGGTAACGTAACGTCCGACCCCTTGAAGCTGGCCCGTGCGTCGCCACTTCCTGCAGCGATGCAGATGTCGTCCGCCTTGCCCGATAGCCCGATCCCGCGTGAGGGCATGCGCCTGCGCCTCTGGGCGGAGATGCTCGCGCTATTCCTCGGCGTGCCGCTGCTCATGCTCTTCACGGCGGGCATGTTCCCGCTCTTCCCGATCCTCGCCATCCTCCTCGTCGTCGCGATCCACCTGTTG
>JBCBHB010000271.1:1464-4770 GCA_038526025.1 Pseudomonadota bacterium | reverse complement strand
ACCCGCCGCCCAGCTTTCGATGAAGCGCTCGAAGCCCGGCACATGGCCACGGTTTTCGTAGGCATCGCTCCAATCGGTAACCTTTTGGAAACCATGTTCTGTCATCTAGCCGTGCCCGTTCGCTTCTCTCTGGGATCTATGCCTTGTGCGCGTGTGGAATGTCGAGGCAGTCCGGTTTCCGCAGGGTGGTTGTTTCTTCCAAAGCTCAGAAGTGCTTGTGAAATACACCTTTTGAGGGGTGCTCGCTGGTGATTTCCAGATCTTCGTTGGTATTGGTCCAGTTGACAGTCGGGTAGCGTCAAGCAACGTTTGCAAGCGGTTCCGTGCCGCGTCCGCAAGGAGAAGTCCGGTAATGCAGTACTGGCGTCCCTCGATCGAGGCCGAACGCGACACCTGGCAAACGGCGTTCGGGGCCGAGGCTCAGGCGGCGTTGGACCGGACGGTTTGGCTGGTGACCCAGGCACTGAGTGTGCCGGTCTCGCTCGTGACCGTGGTGGAGACGCAGCGCCAGGTGTTCCAGGCGCAGATCGGGCTCAAAGAGCCTTGGGCCACGATGTCTGAGACGCCGATGAGCCATTCCTTCTGCCAGTACTGCGTGTCGCGAGACGGTGTGTTCGTGGTGGAAGATGCGCGCAACCATCCAGACGTTTGCGAAAACGATGCGATCGAAGCGCTGAACGTGATCGCCTATCTCGGTGTGCCGCTTCACGATCCTTCCGGAAGGTGCATCGGCGCGCTCTGCGCAATCGATGCGACGCCGCGCGCCTGGTCGGCGCAGGAGATTGCGGTGGTTGAGGCGCTCGCTTCGGCGGTGGAGGCGGAGTTTCGGCGCTGCGCTGAGCTGATGCGGCTGCGGCGCCACCTCGCGGAAGCGCGTGACGAGCAGCGTGCTCATGGGGGCTTTCTCCAGACCCTCGGACACGAGCTGCGCTCGCTCCTGCAGGGCGTCCTGGGCGGAACGCAGCTGCTGCGCAAGCATGTCGATGTGGAGGGGGAGCGGTTCGTCGAGATCATCGAACACTCCGCCGACCTGATGCGCCATTTCACGGACGATATCCTGGAGCTTGAGACCCTGCGGCGGGACAAGATCCAGCTCGAGCAGTCGCCGTTCTCGCCCCATGCGTTGCTGCGCAGCGTGTATGAGCTGTTCCGGGATCGGACGGGCGCGGATGTGGCGCTGCGGCTCGATATTGCGCCCGCGCTTCCCGCCGCCTGGTACGGCGATGCGCGGCGGATCGAACAGGTGTTGATCAACCTCGTCGGCAACGCCGCGAAGTTTACCCGTTCGGGCGAGATCGTGCTCTCGGCCGAGGTTTCCGAGGGGCGGCTGATGCTTCGCGTCGCCGACACGGGGCCCGGAATACCCGAAGCGGCCCGGCGGCGCATCTTCGCCCGCTTCGAGACCGGCGATGCGGTGCCCGAGGGCGGGCAGAGAGGTTTTGGCCTGGGCCTTGCGATCTGCCGCGAGGTGGCGGAGCGAACCGGATGCGAGCTCAAGCTCGAGCGGACCCGTTGCCCCGGCGGCTCGGTTTTCAGTCTCGCGGTCCCGGCGCCCGTGATCTGAGCTTGCCCCCTTGCCCGGGCCTGCCCGCTTGGGCGACGCTGATGCCGTGGCAATGGGGGAGGATCTCCTGGACACGGTGGATGAGGGCATGCCGGGAACGGCGCCGGACGTGGCTGCAGATTTCGCAGCGCTGCAGCAGGGCCTGGCCCGCTGGTTCGAGCGCTCGGCCGACCGACTGCGCCCGCAGACAGTGGTGGTGCTCCCAAGTCTGTCGCTCGACCAGGAGGTGCTCGGCAAGATCACCGGCGTGCTGCAGTATGAGCAGCGCCTGCTCTGCCTCCTGCTTCTGCTGCGCTACCCCAACACGCGCGTCGTCTATCTCAGCAGCGAGCCGGTGCCGCAGAGCATTATCGACTATTACCTGCACCTGCTGACGGGCATCCCGCGGAGCCACGCGATGGGGCGGCTGACGCTGATCGCCTGCCACGATGGCTCGGCCCGGCCATTGACCGAGAAGGTGCTCGAGCGGCCGCGGGTCATCGCCCGGCTGCGGGCGGCGCTACAGGGCGACACGCCGGCGCATCTCACCTGCTTCAACGTCTCGCCGCTCGAGCGCTCCCTCGCGCTGACGCTGGGCCTGCCGGTTTATGGCTGCGACCCGGATCTGCTGCCGCTGGGCTCGAAGAGCGGGTCGCGCCGGCTTTTCCGTGCGGCGGGCCTGCTGGTGCCGGACGGGGCGGAGGACCTGCGCGACGAGGGCGATATCGGCGAGGCGCTGGTGGCGTTGAAGGCCCGCAACCCGGGGCTTCGTCGTGCGGTGGTGAAGGTGAACGAGGGGTTCTCGGGCGAGGGTAATGCGATCTTCGACTATCGCCCGGAGGAGAGCCCGGAGGCGTTGCGGGCGGAGATGGCCGACCGGCTGCCAAAGCTGCGCTGCGTGGCCGAGGGCATGGGCTGGCCAGCTTTCGCCGAGAAATTCGTGGAGATGGGCGGCGTGGTCGAGGCTTTCGTGGAGGGTAAGGTGAAGCGCTCGCCCTCCGCCCAGTACCGGATCGATCCGCTCGGCCAGCTCGACGTGATCTCGACGCATGATCAGGTGACCACGGGTACGGGCGGGCAGGTCTTCGAGGGCTGCCGGTTTCCCGCCAACGCGGCCTACCGGCTGGCGGTGCAGGAGGCGGGGCGTGCGGCGGCGGAAGAACTGCGCGCCGCGGGTGTGCTCGGACGGTTCGGGGTCGATTTCGTGTCGGTTCGCGAGGCGGAGGGCTGGCGGCATTACGCCCTCGAGATCAATCTCCGAAAGGGGGGGACGACGCACCCGTTCCTGATGTTGCAAAGCCTGACCGACGGCCACTACGACACCGAGACGGGCACGTTCCGCGCCCCCTCCGGCCGGCCGCTCTTCTATTATGCCTCCGACAACCTGGCGGCGCCGCACTATCGTGGGCTGACACCGGACGACCTCATCGACATCGCCGTGGAGAACGGGCTGCATTTCCATACCAGCCGGCAGGAAGGCGTGGTCTTCCACCTCATCGGCGCGCTCTCGGAGTTCGGCAAACTCGGCCTGGTCTGCGTCGCCGGCAGCGAACGCGGCGCCGACCGCCTCTACCGCGAGACGGTCGCCGTGCTCGACAAGGCCGGGACCGGCCGTGCCGGCCCCTGAGGCCTCAGGATTTCGTCAGCCCGCTCACATCCATCTCGGCTTCGGAGGCGCCGGCGCCGCCCTGGGCGCGTTCGTGCAGGAGCTTGGTGAGCCAGTCCGGGTCCATCTCGGGGACTGAGGAGAGCAGGAGCTCGGT
>JBCBHB010000271.1:0-1454 GCA_038526025.1 Pseudomonadota bacterium | reverse complement strand
GAACATGTCGGTCTTGCCGCCCTTCTCGACCACGCGGCCCTCCTTCATCACCACCACCTCGTCGGCGATGGCGCGCACGGTCGCAAGATCGTGGGTGATGAACATGTAGGCGAGGTTGAACTCGCGCTGGAGACGGTCGAGCAGCCTCAAAATGCCTTCGGCAACCAGCTGATCGAGCGCGGAGGTGACCTCGTCGCAGATGATGAAGCTGGGTTCTGCGGCGAGCGCGCGGGCGATGCCGATTCGCTGCTTCTGCCCGCCGGAAAGCTCGGAGGGTAGACGGTCGATATACTGGTCGGGCTCAAGCTCGATGAGGCTGAGGAGCTCGCGGATCCGGTCCTCCAGCGCCTTGCCCGAGAGCCCGCCATAGAACTGCGCGGGGCGGCCGATGAGCTCGCGGATCCGCGACTTCGGGTTTAGCGCCGTGTCCGCCATCTGGTAGATCATCTGCGCCTGGCGCAGCTGGTCCTTCGAGCGCTGGCGATAGTCCGCCGGCAGGGCCTCGCCCTTGAACAGAACCTGGCCTTGAGAGGGCGGCAGGAGCCCCGTGATCACGCGCGCGGCGGTGGACTTGCCGGAGCCCGACTCGCCCACGACCGCGACCGTCCGGCCCGCATGGATCTCGAAGCTGACGTTGTGGAGAACGGGGACCTTGCCATAGGCGGCATCGACGCGGTCGAGCGTCATGATCGGCACGCTGCCGGGGGCGGGCGCCGGTTGCTCCGCGCGGGCATAGGCGCGCACCGCCCAGAGAGATTTCGTGTACTCTTCCTTGGGCGCCGACAGCATGGAGGCGGTGTCGGCCTCCTCAACCTCGTCGCCCTTGAGGAGCACCTTGATGCGGTCTGCCATCTGGGCGACCACGGCGAGATCGTGGGTGATGTAGATGGCGGCGGTGTCGAACTGCTCCACGATGTCGCGGATGGCCGCGAGCACCTCGATCTGCGTGGTCACGTCCAGCGCGGTTGTCGGCTCGTCGAAGATGATGAGGTCGGGCCGGCAGGCCATGGCCATGGCGGTCATCGCGCGCTGGAGCTGGCCGCCGGAGACCTGGTGGGGGTAGCGGAAGCCGATCTCGTCCGGGTTCGGCAGGCGCATGCGGCGATAGAGATCGACCGCGTCGCTTTCCGCTTCGCTCCGGGGCATCACCCCGTGCTCCACCGGCGCCTCGCAGTACTGATCGATCAGCTTGTGGGCGGGGTTGAAGCTGGCGGCGGCGGACTGGGCGACATAGGCGATGCGCTTGCCGCGCAGGCCCCGGCGCATGGTCTCCGACGCGCTGGTCAGCTCCATCCCGTCGAAACTGATGCTGCCCGACGAGATCCGGCAACCGCCGCGCACATAGCCCATGGCGGCGAGGCCAAGCGTGGACTTGCCCGCGCCCGACTCGCCGATGAGACCGAGCACCTCGCCCTTTCGAAGCGTGAGCGAGGCGCCGTTGATGATCGGGTTCC
>JBCBHB010000270.1:0-4778 GCA_038526025.1 Pseudomonadota bacterium | reverse complement strand
GTCGAAGGCCCGGCCATCCTTCTTCGCCTTCGCCGGGCTTCCAACATCGTGGCGATAAGCCGCGAGCAGGTTCGCCCCGTCCTCCGTCCCCAGCAGCGTCTGCATGGCCTCGGCCTTGGCGACGCGCACGGCGACCACGTCACGCTGCGCCCGTCCAGCCACCGCATCGATCACGTCGTGGCGAAGCCCTCGGTCGCGCATCTGCACCTTGAGGCGGTCGTCGACGAACTCGGCGAGGCTGAGCATGGCGACGAGGGACCGGCCGGTGGCGGCCTGCGCCGCCTCCTCGGCCTCGGCGACACGCTCGGCCAGCAGAGCGCTCGCGGCCTCCACGATGTCTCCCTCGACCTCGGCCAGGGCCTTGGCGAGATCGGCCTCGGAGAGCAGGAGCTGACGGTCTCGCTGGGCGATCTCGTCGATATGCCGGTTAAAGGCCCTGATGCCGATCTCGAAGAGGGGGCGGCGCACATTGTGGGCGATGACGATGCGGATCATGCCCAGCGCCGCGCGGCGGAGGGCGAAGGGGTCCTTCGAGCCGGTGGGCTTTTCGTCGATGGCCCAGAAGCCGGTGAGCATGTCCATCTTGTCGGCGAGCGCCACGGTGGCGGCGACGGGGTCGGTCGGCACGTCGTCCGTGGGGCCGAGGGGGCGGTAATGCGCCTCGCAGGCGGCGGCCACGGGCTCGGGCAGGCCGGCGGCGCGGGCGTAGTGCCCGCCCATCACGCCCTGAAGCTCCGGGAACTCGTAGACCATTTCGGAGGCGAGGTCGGCCTTTGCCACACGCGCGGCCTGCTCGGCGAGGTCAGCGTTGGCGCCGAGGGCGGGGGCGATCTCGCGGGCGAGGGCGGCGATGCGGTCGATCCGCTCCGCCTGGGTGCCAAGCTTCTCGTGGAACACCACGTTGGCGAGGGGGGCGGCCATGGCCGCCATGCCCTCGGCGCCCTGCCCCGCCACCTTCCGAAGATCGTTTTCCCAGAAGAACTTCGCGTCCGAGAGCCGCGCGGCTAGCACGCGCTGATTGCCGCCGAGGATCGTGGCCCCGCCATCGGGGGCGGCGATGTTGGCGACGGTGATGAAGCGTTCGATCCGCCCCGTGGCGGGGTTGCGGACGGAGAAGAACTTCTGGTGCTCCTTCATGGAGGTTTGCAGCACCTCCGGCGGCAGGCCAAGGAAATCCGCCCCGATCTCCCCCATGAGCACCACGGGCCATTCGACGAGCCCCGCGACCTCGGCGAGGAGGCCCTTGTCCTCCACCACCTCGAGGCCGAGGGCGAAGGCGGCCTGCGTGGCCTCGTGCCAGATACGGTCGGCGCGCTCTGCGGGGTCGAGGATGACATGGCCGGCCTGGAGCTTCGCGGCGTAGTCCTCGAACCCGGTTACCTCGAAGGGGCCGTGGCCGAGGAAGCGGTGGCCCTCACTGACGTTCGAGGCCTGGATGCCCCCGGCCTCGACCGGCACGATCTCCGCGCCCGCGTCGGTGGTGAGGAGGCAGAGGATGCGGCGGAGCGGGCGGACCCAGCGGAGGCTGCCCGTGCCCCAGCGCATGGATTTGGGCCAGGGGAAGTCGTTGATCGTGGCGGTCACGGCCTCCGCGACCACATCGGCAGCGGGGCGGCCGGGGCGCTCGATGACCGCGAAGTACACCTGGCCCTTCTTGTCGTCCCGCACCTCGAGCGCTTCGCGGGTCAGGCCGGTGGAGCGGAGGAAGCCTTCGAGGGCCTTCTCCGGCGCGTCGGTCCGCGGACCCTTGCGTTCCTCCCGCGTGGCGCGCGTCTCCTCGGGCAGGCCCGTGAGGGAGAGGGTGAGGCGGCGGGGCGTGGCGAAGGCGGCGGCGGCCGAATAGGTCAGCCCCTCCTCCACCAGCCGGTTGGTCACGAGCTTCTTCAGGTCCTCCGCCGCGCGGGCCTGCATGCGGGCGGGGATCTCCTCGGAGAAGAGTTCGAGCAGAAGATCGGGCATGGGGCGCGGCCTGACTGGGATGGAGGTCTGAGGGTTGTCGTGCCGCCCGGAGGCAGCGCGCACTCCTTATCGCCCGCCGCGCGCCAGTTCAAACCTCGAAGGCCGGCTCAGAGCGAGAGGAAGGTCTGGATCAGGAAGGCGTTCGCGAGATCGACGAAGAAGGCGGAGACCAGCGGCAACACGATGAAGGCGAGGGGGGCGGGCCCGTAGCGCTGGGTGACGGCGTTCATGTTGGCGATGGCCGTTGGGGTGGCACCGAGCGCGAAGCCGGCGAAGCCTGCGGAGAGGACGGCGGCCGTATAGTCCCGCCCCATCGCGCGGAAGACGATGAGGATGACGAAGGCAGCGGTTGCCGCGGTTTGCAGCGCCATCGTGAAGGCGAGCACGGCCGCGCTCGAGGCCAGGGTCCAGAGCTCCATGCTCATGAGCGACATGGAGAGGAAGACGGAGAGGCTGAAGCCGGCGACAAGGCTGAGCGCGGGGGTGTGAGACGGCCAGTCGAGCCGCGGGAAGGTGGCCGGGATGGTGTTGGTGAGCAGAATGCCGGAGAGCAGGCAGGGCACGAAGACCGGGAGCATGAGCCCCACCTCCTCCAGCGCCTCGTGAAGCGCGATGCCGACGATCATGGCCACGTGGATCCAGAGCACGGCGGACATGAAATCGCCGTGCTCGACAGGGCGATCGGCCTTGCCCGATACCGCACCATCGGCCACGGGCGGGGGCGCTTCGAGTGAGGTCTTCGTATCGCTCAGCGCCTCGGCCAGCTTGTGACGCTTGACGAGGAACCCTGCGACCGGGCCGCCCAGAAGGCTGGCGAGAATGAGCCCGACCGTGGCCGAGGCAATGCCAAGCTCCGCCGCGCCGGCCACGCCGTACGTATGCTGCACGACGGGGCCCCAGGCGATGGCCGTGCCATGCCCGCCGATGAGAGACGCGGTGCCGAGCATGACGCTACCGGCCACGGGCAGGCCGAAGAGCGTCGCCCCCACAGCGCCCACAAGGGTCTGCACCACCATGAAGCCGAGGGTGAGCGCGAGGAGGATGCCGAGAATGGGGCCGCCCTTGAGCAGGTCGGACAGCCGCGCATTGAGGCCCACTGTCGTGAAGAAGTAGACGAGAAGCGCATCGCGGGCCGTCAGGTCGTAGGTCACCTGGCGGCCGGTGAGGAGCACAACGGCCAGGGCCATCAGCGCTGCGGCGAGGCCACCGCTCACAGGCTCGGGAATGCTGTAGCGCGCTAGGACGGGAAAGCGGTTCGTCAGCCGCTCACCCGCGAAGTAGACGACGATGCCGAGGGTGAGGGCCGCGAAGGCATCAATCTCGATCGGCCCCGGGCCCGCGGCAGGTTCCATCGGTGTCTACTGCTCCGCGAAGCGTTCATCCAGCTGACGCCACATGAAGGCGCGACCGTCAGGATAGCGCATGACCACGCGTTCCGTGCCGTCGAATTCGTCGTTACTCGCCAGAAACGCCACCGCCTCGCCCGCCTCGAGCGCTTGAGAGAGGGCCTTCGCATCGAAACAGTCGAACCAGCCCGGCGCAACGAGCGGCTCTGCCCGCTCATAGGGCGGCGCGTCGGGCAGTTCCTCGAGCCGGAAGCAGGCGCGGAGCTTCAGGGGCGAGGTTGTCGCGTCGATCCCCTCGAAGCCGGTCACGGCATAGCTGCGCCCGCCGATCTCCACCGCTTCGGCCTCGAACGCGTCGTAGAAGGCATAGAACTGCGCGTACCAGAGGCCGATGGCGAAGACGGCCGTGAAGCCGAGCAGCCCGCCCATGAGCCATTTGCCGTTCATCCACGCCTCCTGCCCTGTTCGATGCCGGGGATCTAAGCCGCTCGCCCGGCAATGGCGAGCCCGGCGCGCGCGACGGCTCTGCGCAGCCTACTCGGTGAGGCCGAGGCTTCGCGCACTTGCGATCATGCGCCGGCCACGGATGCGGAGCAGCCGGTCGGTCTCCACCCGCCAGACGACGAACGCGCCTTCCCCCTCGGCGCGGCGGAGGATGACGCCGGTCTCATCCGCCGGCTCTCGGAAGTTCGACCACCAGGGGGGCGGGCCGAGCCGGCTGAGGGCCGCGAGGTTCCCATTGAAGCCCCGCATGTTTTCCCGGAACGCCCGGAACGCATCGGCCGAGGCGCCGGAGACGTGGAACCAGACCTCGACCGCAGGCTCCTGCCCGCGCCAGATGGCACGCACCCTTGCGCCCTCCGGCAGGCCAGGCGGCAGAACGCCCTCCCCGACAAGTTCGGCGATGGCGGCGGGGTCCTGCGTGTCGATCTCTCCCGGTCCCGCCGGCGCGCTTTCCTCGAGCGCGATGTAGCCGATGATGACGATCGCCAGGATCCCCGCAGCACCGAGCAAACCCCTGCGCGCCCCGCTGACGGGGCCCGCGCTCTTGCCCTTCGACGGCCCTCCGGACGTTGCCATCAGGCGGCGGCCTCGCCGGCGGCCACCCGCGCCCCGCCCGCCTCCGTTGCCACGAAGGCATCGGCACAGGCCTTCGCGAGGGCGCGAACGCGGGCGATATAGGCCTGCCGTTCCGTCGGGCTGATCACGCCGCGGGCGTCGAGCAGGTTGAAGAGGTGGCTGGCCTTGATGCACTGGTCGTAGGCCGGGTGGGGCATGAGGATCGCGCGCCCGGTCTTCGGGTCGACCTCAGGGGCGTCGAGGATGCGCTTGCACTCGGCCTCAGCGTCACGGAAGTGGCGGAAGAGCGCCTCGGTATCGGCCACATCGAAGTTCCAGCGGCTGTACTCACGCTCGGTCTGGCGGGTATGACTGTCGCCCCGTCTCGGGCGAGCTCACCTACGGGCTCGAGCG
>JBCBHB010000269.1:0-4814 GCA_038526025.1 Pseudomonadota bacterium | reverse complement strand
ATCGCCCTGGCGCTGTGGTGGCTGTTCCTCTGGCTCTCGCCGCAGCTCTACTATGCCTACTACTGGAGCGTGATCCCCGGGCTGCCGGTGCAGGGCGTCATCCGCCAGCCGCCGGGACCGATGAGCCTGATCGGTTTGCTGAGCTTCACCGGCCCCGCCACGCTTGCAGCCCACAGCCAAGGCCTCCTCGGCTGGGCCTCGATCGCAGCCGCCCTTCTGCGCCGCTCTGCCGCCGCCGCGCCCGTGCCGAAAGGCTCATGACGCGAAGGCAGCCTTGCTAGCCGAAGAGCTCGTGGCAGAGCTCGAGGCTCTCGACCAGCCGGTCCACCTCCGCCTTGGTGTTGTACATCCCGAAGCTCGCGCGGCAGGTGGCGTTCACGCCGAGATGGTCCATCAAGGGCTGGGCGCAGTGATGCCCTGCCCGCACGGCAACGCCCTTCTTGTCCACCACCGTCGAGATATCGTGCGGGTGGGCAGCACCCTGCAACGCGAAGGAGAAGATCGCGCCCTTGCCCGGCGCATTGCCATAGGTGGTGAGCCAGTTGATCCCGTCGAGCTTCTCCTTGGCATAGTCCCGCAGCTCGGCCTCGTAGGCCGCGATGTTCTCCATGCCGATGCCCTCGAGATACTCGATCGCCGCGCCGAGGCCGATGATCGGCACGATGGCCGGGGTGCCCGCCTCGAACTTCATCGGCCCGTCCTGGTACTCGACGCGATCCTCATGCACCTCGCGGATCATGTCCCCGCCCCCCATGAAGGGCCGCATCTCGGCCTGCCGCTCCCGCCGGGCAAAGAGCGCGCCGCTGGCATTGGGCCCGTAGAGCTTGTGGCCGGTGACAGCGTAGAAATCCACGCCCAGATCCGTGACATCGACGGGCATGTGCACCGCCGCCTGGCTGCCATCGATCACCGTCACGATCCCGCGCTCACGCGCAGCGGCCGCGATGGTCTTCACGTCCACCACCGTGCCCAGGACGTTCGACATGTGGGTAACCGCAACCATGCGCGTGCTCGGGCCCATCGCGTCGATTACCGCCTGCGCATCGAGCACGCCCTGGTCGTCCACGGGCACCCAGACGAGCTTGATGCCGTGCCGCTCGCGCAGGAAGTGCCAGGGCACGATGTTCGCATGGTGCTCCATCACGGAGAGGATGATCTCGTCCCCTTCCTTCAGATGCCGCCCCCAGGCATAGGCGACGAGGTTCAGCGCCTCGGTGCTGCCACGGGTGAAGATGATCTCGTCCTCCCCCGCGCCGAGGAACCGCGCGAGGATGCCGCGCACCGCCTCGTAGTTCTCGGTGGAGAGGTTCGAGAGCGTGTGCAGCCCGCGGTGCACGTTGGCGTATTCCTCGCCATAGGCCGCCTGCACGCGCTCCAGCACGGCTTTCGGTTTCTGCGCCGAGGATGCGCTGTCGAGATAGACGAGCGGCACACCGTTCACCTCGCGTTCGAGGATCGGAAAGTCCTGCCGGATGCGGTCGACGTCGTACATGGCGTGTCTCGTTTCTCTGCGGTCTCGGGCGCGGCGCGGCGTTGGCGGCCTTCACCCCGCTCCCACTAAGCTAAGGATAGCGGTGGAGAAAAGCATGGCGACTGCGACCATCACGCCCAGCACACCCCAAGGATTGCGGAAGCCGTGCAGCTCCATGGTGTAGCAGGCGAGCACCCAGAGGTACTGCGACACGGCGACGGCGAAGACAAACACCACCGCGAGCGGCATCTCGCCGGGCTCACCCTCGGCCACGGCGGCAGTGCCGAAGAGGAAGAGCGGGGCCAGGAGCGTGGTCACCAGCGTGTGCCAGCCGACCAGCACCATCGCCTGTTCGCGGCTGCCCTTGCCGCCGAACATCGACCCGATGCCCCAGACCGCCATACCGACGATGCCGACCATCATGACCTGAGCGATGAGGCTGAGCACATGGCTGCCGATCGGGAGGCCGTCGCCCATCGTCTCCAGATCGCGGGCGCCGGGCACAACCACGGTGAGCATCGCGGTGAGGCAGTAGGCCAGCACGGCGAACTGCACCGCGGTCTCGAGCCCGAGGTTCTGCGCCATGATGGCACGCGCGGAACGGCGCGGGGCAAAGAGACCCTCCACCATGCGGCGGAACAACTCGACGATCACCTGGGCTCTCCTGAAGGCGGGTCTGCGGAACCCCCCGCGCCTTAGAAGGCGGCGCGAAGGCTCCCCAGCAGATAAAGCCCTCCGACAAGGATCGCCACCGTCAGGAGCGAAAACGCAATGAAGATGGGCGAGGTGTTCTTGAAGCCATGGCTCTCGGCAACCGAGGCGGAGACGAAGAACACGAAGGCGATGACGCCGATCAGCTGCGCCGGAAGCTGCACCATCGGGTCCGCCAGGAAGGGCAGCGTGGGCGCGAAGACACCCATGACGATCACGAGAATGGCGCCGAGCACGCCGATGGGCGCGGCCACGAGGCTGGCCCAGAAGATCCCGGCCCGCGTGTCCCGCCAGCTGCCCTTGCCACCGAAAAGGCGGCAGACGAAGGCGGTGGCGCCCGAGAAGAGATAGAGTGTCGCCGTCCGCAGCAGGAAACAGATGGCGACGAGACCGCCAATCGCGCCCGCAAGCTCCGAGGGCAGCGCTTCCTCGACGTTCTGCCCGGGCGCAACCGCGAACTTCATGCCGAAATTGAGGAAGAAGATCACGTCCGACATCAGAACGTAGAACAGCAGCCGCGGTTCGGTGGGGTTCTCGTCGAGGAGAATGCGCGTCGCCCGCCGCATGTCCTTGAAGCTGAGGCGGAGGCGGGCGCTCAGTGTGCCCTGTTCGAGCTCCAGCAGCTCCTGGTCCTGCTCCAGATCGGAGAGGTGCACCTCCGGCAGGTCGCCGTAGTCCTCGTAGACGCGCTCTTTCGTCACCGTCCCGTCCCCCTAGGCGCGGACCCGAAGCACGCACCCCGGACCCCCAGCCAGACGATCACCGGGCGCTCAGCGCCAGCCCCCAGAAGGCCAGCGTCACACCCGCGATGATGGAAAATATCACCCAGACACGCGAAAACCCATGAGCCTCGGCAATACAATATGCCATCATGCCTGCAAAAGCCGCCATACCCACCGGCCCGAGGCTGATTTGCACCACACCCGTGCGAGCCAACAACACCTCGACCACCGTGGCAAGGAAGCTGACCGGCGCGGCGGTGAGCGCCGACCAGCATATCGCAGCGCGCGTGTCACGCCAGCTTCCCGTGCCGCCGAGGCCGCGCGCGATCAGCCCCGTGATCCCGGCCAGGCCGTAGAGCATCAGCGGGCGCAGGATCAGCAGCGCCGTGAAGCTGGCGGCAAAGGTGGCGGAGAGCTGGTCGGGCGGCGCTGCCCCGCTGGCGGCCCGCATCATGATCCGCAGGCACTCGGCGGCGAAGAGCACGGCGCCGGATGTCATGGCGAACATCAGGATGCGGCCCTCGCCCGGATCGGCATCGAGGACGCCGCGCATCGTGCCGCGCGGATCGATCCACGCGCGGAACATGCGGCCTGTGAAGCTTTGCGGCGCGGCGCCCCCCGGCGCGCTCCCGGCATCCGACATCGCGGTCACCCTCCCGCGGGGGCCGCGCGCACTGGCGCCGCCCGAGATCTGAGCCCCATCGACACCGCCCCCGGTGCCGATGAGGCGCACAGTAGCGCGCTCAGCCGCGCGCCGCCATCCATTCGGCAACGGCCGCGCGCATCGCCTCGGCGACCGTGTCATCCTCGATCTCGTCAATCGCCTCGTCGGCGAAAGCCGCAACCAGCATCGCCTCCGCCGCCTTGCGGGGCACGCCGCGGGCGGTGAGGTAGAAGAGCTGGTCGGGATCGAGCGCGCCGGTCGTGGAGCCGTGGGAGCACGCCACGTCGTCCGCGTAGATCTCGAGCTCCGGCTTCACCAGGAACTCGGCCCCGTCCTCCAGGATCACGGCCTGGCTGATCTGATAGCCATCGGTCTTCTGCGCGCCCTCGCGGACGAAGATCTTGCCCTGGAAGACAGCCGTGGCGGTTCCTTCCAGCACGTTCTTGAAGACCTGCCGGCTTTCGCCGTTAAGGGCCGAGTGGGTGACGAACACCGTATTGTCGAGATGCGCATCCGCCTGACCCAGAACGGCGCCGGCGATGTGGCCCTTCGCATCGTCCCCGGCCAGTTCCATCACGGTCTCGTTCCGCGTGAGCTGGCCGTCGGCCATGAGGGTGAAGGACTGGAAGATCGCGCCCTCGCCGATCCGCGCGAAGATGTGCGCTGCGGAGGGGGCTCGCGCGCCGGTCTGCACCCGGATGTGACGGAAGATGCCGCCATCGGCCACATCCACCTCGAGCACGCTGTTGGTGGGGGTCCCGCTCTCGAGCAGCGTGAGGCTCCCGCCCTTCTCCACACGCACGAGATGGCGGAGCACCGAGGCGCCCTCACCCACCTGCGTGTGGCGGATGTGGATGGGCTTCGGGGCCTCGCCCGTTACCTGCAGCATCAGCCCTTCGCGCGCTGTGGCGGTGTTGAGCATCGCGAGCGGACGGTCGACCTTCTCGTGGCCCGCAGCTTCGAGCTTGCCGAAGAGCTCGCGCGCCATGGTGATGTCCTGCGCCAGCACCTCGTCGAGGCGCCCGGCCGCCACGCCATCGAGGGCCAGCGGGTCCGAAAGGTCGGCACGGAGTTGGCCGTTGACGAAGTGTTGCGTGACCGCGTCGAGCGCATCGAAGGGCGTGGCGCCCTGCCCGGCCTCACCCGCGCCATCGGCCACCGGCGCGAGCGGGGCGGTGAGGCTGGCGGGATCGGTGAAGCGCCAGTACTCGTCCCGCCGCGCGGGCGCCCCGGCCTCGAGCAGGCG
>JBCBHB010000268.1:0-4842 GCA_038526025.1 Pseudomonadota bacterium | reverse complement strand
CGCCCGCACCATAAACCGGATGTGTCCGGGCGTGGCGTCGAAGTGGCCGGGGCAAGGGACGAAGACGAGGACGGTCGATGCAGGTGGTGGAAACGAAGGCCGAAGGGCTGCGGCGCGAATATTCGATCACCGTTGGCGCCGCGGCGCTGGCGGAGAAGACGAATGCGCGGCTCGAGACCGTGCGGGCCGACTTCCAGATGAAGGGCTTCCGGAAGGGCAAGGCGCCCATGCCGCTGCTGAAGAAGATGTTCGGCAAGAGCGTGCTCGGCGAGGTGCTGCAGGAGACGGTCGACGAGACGCTGCGCAGCCATCTGGAGGAGACCGGCCATCGCCCCGCCGGCCAGCCGGACGTGAAGGTGGCCAACGAGGACTTCGACGAGGGCGACGACCTCACCCTCGAGGTGAAGTACGACTGCCTGCCCGACGTGCCGGAAGTGGATTTCTCGGCCGTCTCGCTCGAGCGCAAGGTCGTCGAGGTGGACGACGCGGCGGTGGACGAGGCGCTGGACCGGCTTGCCTCCCAGGCGCAGGACTTCGAAGCGAAGGAAGGCGCGGCCGAAGAGGGTGATCAGGTGGTGATCGACTTCGTCGGCAAGGTGGGCGGCGAGCCCTTCGAGGGTGGCTCGGCGGAGGACTACCCGCTTGTGCTCGGCTCCAACCAGTTCATCCCCGGCTTCGAGCCGCAGCTTGTGGGCGCGGCGGCTGGCGAGGAGAAGGCGGTCGAGGTCAAGTTCCCTGACGAGTATGGGGCCGCGCATCTGGCCGGCGCCGAGGCCGTGTTCGACGTGACCGTGAAGGAAGTGCGCGCGCCGAAGGCCGCCGAGATCGACGACGCGCTGGCGACGAAGTTCGGCGCCGAGAGCCTCGACGAGCTCAAGGGTCAGATCCGCGAGCGGATTGGCGAGGAGTTCGCCGGGGCCTCGCGCACGCTGGTGAAGCGGCGCCTGCTGGACGTGCTCGACGAGCTCGTGGCCTTCGAGCTGCCGCCGACGCTGGTGGAGCAGGAGGCGAAGAGCGTCGCCTACCAGCTTCATCAGGAAGAGAACCCCGAGGGGGCCGGGCAGGAGATGCCCGAGATCGAGCCGACTGAGCAGCACCAGAAGCTGGCCGAGCGGCGGGTGAAGCTTGGCCTGCTGCTCGCCGAGGTGGGCACGCGGGAGAAGGTGGAGATCTCCGAGGGCGAGCTCGGCCAGGCCATCATGGCCCAGGCCCGTCAGTACCCGGGCAAGGAGCGCGAGTTCTTCGAGTTCGTGAAGCAGAACCGCGGTGCCCTTGAGCAGATCCGTGCGCCGCTTTTCGAGGACAAGGTGATCGACGTGATCCTCGAGAAGTCCACGGTCACGGACACGCCGGTCTCGAAGGAAGATCTGCAGTCGGAGCTGGAGAGCCTCGACGACGTCTGAGGCGCCGTCCGCAGTTCTGCGACTCGGGAATTGGAAAGGCGCGTCTGCTAGACAGGCGCGCCTTCTGCGTTGCGGCAGATGGCGCAGCCCTTGCGGATTATGCGGGGCGCTCCTTGTCCGGCGGCGAGGGGCGGATTAGGACTAGAGAGAAGCGGCAGGGCGAGCCGCGTGGCGCGGCGGTCGAAACCGCCGTCGGACATCTTCCAAAGGGCGGGACCTATGCGCGATCCGATCGATACTTATGCCAACATGCTCGTGCCGATGGTGGTCGAGCAGACCTCGCGCGGCGAGCGCAGCTACGACATTTACAGCCGCCTCCTCAAAGAGCGGATCATGTTCGTCTCGGGGCCCATCAACGACGCGGTCTCGACGCTCATGGTGGCGCAGCTGCTGTTTCTCGAGGCGGAGAACCCGAAGAAAGAGATCTCGATGTACATCAACAGCCCGGGCGGCGTGGTGACGTCGGGGCTCTCGATCTATGACACGATGCAGTACATCCGCCCGGCGGTCAGCACGCTCTGCATCGGCCAGGCGGCGTCGATGGGCTCGCTCCTGCTCTGCGCGGGGGAGAAGGACATGCGCTTCTCGCTGCCCAACAGCCGGATCATGGTCCATCAGCCCTCGGGCGGCTTCCAGGGGCAGGCCTCGGACATCGAGATCCACGCGAAGGAAGTGCTGGCGCTGAAGCGGCGTTTGAACGAGATTTACGTCCACCACACCGGTCAGGACTATGACAGCGTGGAGAACGCCCTCGATCGGGACCGTTTCATGCGGGCGGACGAGGCTAAGGAATGGGGTCTGATCGACCAGATCGTGGAAAAGCGGCCTGGCGATGCCGAAGACTGAGTGTTGCCTCAATGTGGCGCGGTTTCGCGTCTATGACACTGGGGCGACACTGGCGCGCAGTGCCTCGCGCGTTTGGGAGTTGACGGGCGGCAGCGAAGGCTGCGACGTTTCTCCCTATGTAGGGGCACGATTGAACGGCGGCGAGGGCGCCGCCCCGGAGTAGACGATGACGAAGTCCAGCGGCTCGGACAGCAAGAACACGCTCTATTGCTCGTTCTGCGGCAAGAGCCAGCACGAGGTGCGCAAGCTCATCGCGGGCCCGACGGTGTTCATCTGCGATGAATGCGTCGAGCTCTGCATGGACATCATCCGCGAGGAGACGAAGAACAATCTCGTCAAATCCGCCGATGGTGTGCCGACGCCCCGCGAGATCTGCCAGGTGCTCGACGACTACGTGATCGGGCAGGAGATGGCGAAGCGCGTCCTCTCCGTGGCCGTGCACAACCACTACAAGCGTCTCTCGCATGCCGGCAAGAACACGGATGTGGAGCTGCAGAAGTCAAACATCCTGCTGATCGGGCCCACGGGCTGCGGCAAGACGCTGCTGGCACAAACGCTGGCGCGAATCCTCGATGTGCCGTTCACGATGGCCGACGCCACGACGCTGACGGAAGCGGGCTATGTGGGCGAGGATGTCGAGAACATCATCCTGAAGCTTCTGCAGTCCGCCGAGTACAACGTGGAGCGGGCGCAGCGCGGCATCGTCTATATCGACGAGGTCGACAAGATTTCCCGCAAGTCCGACAACCCGAGCATCACGCGCGATGTGTCGGGCGAGGGCGTGCAGCAGGCGCTGCTGAAGATCATGGAGGGCACGGTTGCCTCCGTGCCGCCGCAGGGCGGGCGGAAGCACCCGCAGCAGGAGTTCCTGCAGGTCGACACGACGAACATCCTCTTCATCTGCGGCGGTGCCTTCGCGGGGCTCGACCAGATCATCGCGAAGCGCGGCAAGGGGTCGGCCATTGGCTTC
This sequence comes from Pseudomonadota bacterium, assembly GCA_038526025.1. Taxonomy (GTDB): domain Bacteria; phylum Pseudomonadota; class Alphaproteobacteria; order Rhodobacterales; family Rhodobacteraceae; genus Thermohalobaculum. The sequence continues at coordinate 1,623 of JBCBHB010000268.1, read as the reverse complement.
GGCGCGGATGTGAAGTCGTCCGAGGATCAGCGGATTGGCGATGCGCTCGAGAAGCTCGAGCCCGAGGACCTGCTGAAGTTCGGGCTTATCCCGGAGTTTGTGGGTCGCCTGCCGGTGATTGCGACGCTGCGGGACCTGGACGAGGAAGCGCTGGTCATCATCCTCACGAAGCCGAAGAACGCGCTGGTGAAGCAGTACCAGCGGCTCTTCGAGATGGAGGATGTGCAGCTTACCTTCACCGAGGAGGCGCTTGCGGCGGTGGCCCAGAAGGCGATCGAGCGTAAGACCGGTGCGCGCGGGTTGCGATCGATCCTCGAGGATGTGCTGCTCGAGACCATGTTCGACCTGCCGGGCCTCAAGGGCGTGGAGGAGGTCGTGGTGAACGACGATGTGATCTCCGGCGACGCAAAGCCGCTCTACATCTACTCGGAAAAGAAGGGGGCGGGCGCTACCGCTTCCTGAATTCGGCCTATCGATGCAAGTAGGTGCCTGGTAATTACGGGCGCCTTACTTGTGACGAGACAGCCTGATGCTCGCCGTAATTCACTACTACTTTACTTTGTGCGCGATGGAGTCGCGCATGATGCCGGGGCTGCTTGAAATGCAACCTGGCGCACGCCATTTTGGGTAGCTGAGGCAGGGGTGCCCGGCAGGCCTAGAAAGGCTGCCGCTCGCCCGCAGACAGAGGCCAAGATCAAGATATGACCGACACTAACGAGACCGAACCGCAAGCGACCGCCGGCATCTACCCGGTACTGCCGCTGCGCGACATCGTGGTCTTCCCGCACATGATCGTGCCGCTCTTCGTGGGGCGCGCAAAGTCGGTGAAGGCGCTCGAGCAGGTGATGAAGGACGACCGGCAGATCCTGCTGGCGAGCCAGAAGGACGCGGCGGACGACGAGCCGACGACGGACGGCATTTATGCCGTTGGTACGTTGGCGCGCGTGCTGCAGCTGCTGAAGCTGCCGGACGGCACGGTGAAGGTGCTGGTGGAAGGGCGCGAACGCGCGCGCATCGACCAGTTCACGGATACCGAGGAGTTCTTCGAGGCGCAGGCCAGCATCCTGGCCGACGAGCCCGCGGACGAGGCCACGCTGGAGGCGCTGGCGCGCCAGCTCGTCAAGCAGTTCGAGCGCTATGTGAAGCTCAACAAGAACGTGCCGGAAGAGGCGCTGGCGAACATCAACGAGATCGACGACCCGGCGAAGCTGGCCGATACGGTGGCGGGCCATCTGGGCGTGAAGCTCGCGGAGCGCCAGAAGCTGCTGGAGGAGCCGGGCATCGGTGCGCGGCTCGAGAAGATCATCAGCCTCATCCAGGGCGAGGTCTCGGTCCTGCAGGTCGAGAAGAAGATCAAATCGCGCGTGAAATCTCAGATGGAGAAGACGCAGCGCGAGTATTACCTCAACGAGCAGATGAAGGCGATCCAGCGCGAGCTGGGCGACGGGGAGGACGGGCGCGACGAGCTTGCCGAGTACGAGGACAAGATCGAGGCGACCAAGTTCACCAAGGAGGCCAAGGAGAAGGCGCTGGCTGAGCTGAAGAAGCTCAAGCAGATGTCGCCGATGTCGGCCGAGTCGACCGTCGTGCGCAACTATCTCGACTGGATGCTGTCGATCCCGT
>JBCBHB010000267.1:0-4849 GCA_038526025.1 Pseudomonadota bacterium | reverse complement strand
CCCGTGCCGCGGGGCTCTGCCGCACCGCGCGGCGGAACACCAGCACCGCCCGCAACACCTCGCGCCGACCGCCGAGAAAGCCGCGCGGTTCGCTCACCGGCAGCGTGTCCGTCCGCAGATACTCCCAGCCTTCCTGGGCGTGCTGGGCCACGATCTCCTGCATCGCAGCGGCCACCCGCTCCGAGCCCGTCTTCGTGCCCCGTCGCCGCGTGCCGCGCTCCGGCGCGCCCACGAGCTTGTACTGGTAGTTCATCGCGGTCGGCCTCGTGATGGCTGTGTGCACTAAATTGGAACAGGCGCTCTGGCGGGGCAAGCCCCGGCCCCTGTTTCAACCCCCTCAGTCCGGCAGATCAAAGGGATCGTGATCGAACGAGATACCGCGGCCGAGGCCAACAGCCACCCGAACATCCTCGGGCGTCCATCCTTCGGCCATCATCGTCTCCAGGCTGCGCGCGTCGTCGCGCTTCGCCAGCCGCCGACCCTCGCCGTCCCGGATCAGCCGGTGATGGTGCCAAACGGGCACCGGCAGCCGCAACAGCGCCTGCAAGAGGCGATGAAGCGGCGTGGCCATGAACAGGTCCGCCCCCCGCGTCACGTGCGTGATCTCCTGGAACGCGTCGTCGACGACCACGGCCAGGTGATAGGCCGCTGCGCCGTCCCGCCGCGCCAGCACAACGTCCCCCGCCTGTTGCAGCAGCCTCTCGGGCACCACCGGGTGCTCGCCAGGATGGATCGGTCCCGTCTCCGTGAAGGCCAGTGGCGCGTCGAGCATGCCCAGCGCGCGCCGCAGGTCGAGCCGCAGCGCCGCGCCCTGCGGCGGTGGCACGGGCGCTTCCACTGCCCCAGCCGGCCGGCAGGTGCCGGGATAGACCACCCCGTCGAGCCCCGCGGGCGCTCCCTCCTGCGGCGCGCCCGCCGCGTCGCGGATGTCCCGCCGCGAACAGGTGCAGGGATAGAGCAGCCCCATGGCCGACAGCTGCTTCAGCGCCGCATCGTAGGCCGCCCGACGGCTCGACTGCAGCAGCACCGGCCCGTCCCAGTCGATCCCCAGCCAGTGCAGATCGCTCTCGATCTGCGCCGCGAAACCGGGCGTGCTGCGGCTTTCGTCCAGATCCTCCATGCGCAACAGGAAACGCCCGCCAGCATCGCGCGCCGCCTCCCAAGCGGTCAGGGCGGAGAAGGCGTGGCCAAGATGCAACGGTCCGGTCGGACTCGGCGCGAATCGTTCCGTATGACGCATGGGCGACGGTTTTACGGGCCTTTCATGTTGCAATGCACAATAAGAACTCATATGCCCTTGTCCGAGGCAAATCTACTGTCATCCACGTGATGGAGGCACGATGTTTAACGAACAGATGGCGACTGCGACAAAAGCGATGGAAACCTGGCAGAAGCCGGCGAAGGAAGCCTTCGACCTCTGGGTCAGCTTCTTCCCGGTAGCGCCCTTTTTTGGTGTCGAGTGGCGGTTTGCGGAGAGCATGCCGGTTCCTGGCTCCAATGTTTTCATGCCGGGTGGCGTGACGCCCGCGCCGAAGGCGAAGAAAGCACCAACGCCGCCTGCCGCAAAGGTCGCGCTCAAGGTGGTCGAAACGCCGGCACCGAAGGCGGCGCCCGCCAAGCCGAAGCCCGCACCGAAGGCAGAGGTTGCGCCGAAAGTTGAGGCTCCCAAGGCCGAAGCCCCGAAGGCGAGCCCCAAGCCCGCCCCGAAGGCCGCTGCCAAGCCCGCCCCGAAGGCCGAAGCCCCCAAGCCGGCACCCAAAGCTGCGCCGAAGCCTGCGGCTCCGAAGCGCGCCGCCGATGGCCGTCCGACCTCCCTTATGTCGTCGGCACCGTCCAAGCCCGACGATCTCAAGCTCATCAAGGGCATCGGCCCCGCGCTCGAGAAGCAGCTGAACGGCCTCGGCATCTACATGTTCGAGCAGATCGCGGCGTTCGACGACAAGGCGCTCGCCTGGGTCGACGACAACCTGACGGCCTTCAAGGGCCGCTGCTTCCGCGACGATTGGGTGGGCCAGGCCAAGGCGCAGCTCGGCTGACACGCCCGCCCCAGAGGCACATGCATGCAGGCAAGGCCGCGTCGGATACCCCGGCGCGGCCTTTTCCCTTGATGCTTACGCCCGCGCTGCCGCGATGATGCCGAGGAAGTCCTCGGCCTTCAGGCTCGCTCCGCCCACAAGCCCGCCATCCACGTTCTCAAGCGCAAAGATCTCCGCAGCGTTCCCCGGCTTGACCGACCCGCCGTAGAGGAGCCGCGTCGAGCCCGCCACGCCATCGCCCACAAGCGCGCCGAGCTTCGCGCGGAGATGGTCATGCACCTCGGCAATCTCCGCGGTCGTTGGCGTCCGCCCGGTTCCGATCGCCCAGACCGGCTCATAGGCCACCACCAGCCGCTCGGCCGATGCGCCGGAGGGCAGGGAGCCGGTGAGCTGCCCCGTGACCACATCCAGCGTCCGGCCCGCATCCCGCTCGGCCTCCGTCTCGCCGACGCAGAGGATGGCCAGCAACCCCGCGCGCCACGCCGCCTCCACCTTTGCCCGCACGGCGGCATCGTTCTCGCCATGGTCCGCCCGGCGCTCGGAATGGCCCACGATCACAGCCGTCGCCCCCGCATCCGCCAGCATCTCCGCCGCAAGATCGCCGGTATGCGCGCCCGAGGCCGCGGCATGGCAGTCCTGCCCGCCGATGCGCACCGCACTGCCCGCGGCGGCGGCGGCAAAGCCCGCAATCAGGGTAGCGGGCGGGCAGAGCAGAACATCGACGCCCGCAGCCGTCACCCGCGCCTTCAGCGTGTCGAGCTCCGATATGCTGGCGGCCAAGCCGTTCATCTTCCAGTTTCCGGCGACGAGCGGTCTGCGGGTCATGGCGTCCTCCTCTTTGCTGGCGCGGCGCCACGCTAGGGGAGGGGCCCCGCCCCGGAAAGGGCCTAGCCGAAGAGGGCGGGCAGAACCGTTGCGCCGAAGGCGAACAGCATCACCACGGCGCCGAGCGCGGTGAAGAGCCGCTCGGCCGTGAGGTACCATCCCTCAAGCGTGATCTCCACATCGCGGTCCGGGCGCACATAGATCGAAAAGTCCGTCTCGAGCCGCTGCTTCTCGACCGCGTTCTCCGCCTCCAGCCGCTGATGCCGCTCCTTCGAGCGCGTGAACCGGCGCGTCTTCACCACGATATCGCCCGAGACGGGCCCGAGCTCCATCGGTTCGGCGTGGAAGCGGATCGTGTCCTCTTTCATCGAGGAGAAGAGCCACAGTACCCGGATGACGCGGCCAGCCTCGACCTTCATCCCATATCGGCGAACTTGATCGACTCGCCGCAGCCGCAGCTCTCGGTGACGTTCGGGTTGTTGAACACGAAGCCCTGCTCGAGCAGCGAGGTCTTGTAGTCCACCTCCGTGCCGAACAGGAACATCTGCGCCATGGGTGCGATCAGCAGCCGAGCGCCGTCCTTCTCCACCACCACGTCGTGCTCACCGATCTCGGTGGCGTGCTCCATGGTGTATTCCATGCCCGCGCAGCCGCCCTTCTTCACGCCGATGCGCAGGCCCTTTACCGAGCCATCGCCCATCAGCCGCACGATCCGCTTGGCGGCCGCATCGGTCAGCGTCACAGGGTCCTTGCCGGGAATGCCGAACATGGTCTCTCTCTCGTCGTTGCTGCCCCCAAGATGAGGGCCCGGGGCGCTGCCTGCAAGCGGCTCGTCCAACCGCCCCGCTCAAAGCCGCTATCGCGCCCGCGTCTACATCAGCCCCAGTTCGAGCCGCGCTTCGTCCGACAGCTTGTCGAGACCCCAGGGCGGCTCCCACACCAGCTGAACCTGCACCGTCTTCACACCGGGCAGCGGTTCGATGGCATCCGCCAGCCAGCCCGGCATCTCGCCCGCGACAGGGCAGCCGGGTGCCGTGAGCGTCATGTCCACGGCCACATTGGTCTCGTCGTCGATCCGGATCGAGTAGATCAGGCCCAGATCGTAGATGTTTACCGGGATCTCCGGGTCGAAGACCGAGCGGCACGCCTCCACCACCTGATCATACATCGGATGATCGGTGCTAGAGGGCGGGATCAGGCTCTCGCCTTCCGCAGGTTGGGTCTCTGCGCTGCCGTCCATTCCGGCCTCCATCGACTGATTTCGTCGGATATAGGGCGCGCCGGCCCCTTGAGGCAATGCCCGCCTACTCGCTCACGCGCCAGCGCCCCGTGTTCCGACGCCACGTGACGATGATGGCGTAGAGGCCGACTGCGGCAAGGATCACACCGGCAAGCAGGCCCTTCGCCGCGTCGAGCATCGTATGCCCCGGCGAGACGTCCACGGCCCCCGGCCGTTCCGGCACCACCGTTACGGTGGTGAGCCCGCCCTTCGTCAGCTCCCCGAAGCGCGCGGCTCCCAGCCCGCGCTCCACCTGGGTCCCCAGCACCGAGAGCCGGGCGGTGTAGCACTTGCCGATCAGCCAGCTCCCTTCGCGGTCCTCCACCTCGAGCGAGATCACCCGCGCCTCCGCCGGCACGCCAGCCCGCAGGAGCGCGATGCCATCGCCGGCAGAACCCGCGTGGTGGACGATCACCGCTAGCCCCACGGGCAGTGCCAGCATCGCCAGCCAGCGCCGCACGCGGCGAGCGAAGAAATGGGCGCTGGAACTGTTCAAGTATCGGCCCCCCAGCTGCTCCTCCGCCTGCCACACCCTAACGCCGCCGCGCCCCCGCGTCTCGCGCCGCAAGTTTGCACCGGGCCTCAAGCCGCGCTATCGGGCGAGCCGCTTGTGCCGGGAGAGCGCGATGACCGACCCATTCACCTTCGATATCGCCGCGCGGGACGGGCGCGCCCGCACGGGGCAGCTTAACACCACCCGCGGCGCCAT
>JBCBHB010000266.1:0-4849 GCA_038526025.1 Pseudomonadota bacterium | reverse complement strand
CGGCGCCCATGCCGAACTCCCCGCCATCCGCGAATTGGGTCGAGGCGTTCCGCATCAGGATCGCGCTGTCGAGGCCCGAGAAGAACCGCGCGGCCTTTGCGTCGCTTTCCGTGATGATCGCTTCGGTGTGGCTCGAGCCGAAGCGGCGAATATGGGTGATCGCCTCCTCGACACCGTCCACAACCTTTGCGGCGATATCCATGGAAAGGTACTCGCGACCCCAATCCTCGTCCGCGGCGGCCACCACGCGCGGATCCAGCGCCTGGACCTCTCCATCGCCATGCACGGTCACGCCCGCATCGAGCAGATCGCCCACGAGAATGGCGCCAAGATCATGCGCCACCGCACGGTCGATGAGCAGGCACTCGGCCGCCCCGCAGATCCCGGTCCGCCGCGTCTTGGCGTTGACCACCAGGCGCCGCGCCTTCTCATGGTCCGCGGTGCGCTCGACATAGACGTGGCAGATGCCTTCGAGATGGGCGAACACGGGCACCCGTGCCTCCGCCTGCACGAGGCCCACCAGTCCCTTGCCGCCGCGCGGCACGATGACATCGATGGTCTCCACCGCGCGCAGCATCTCCGCCACCGCCGCCCGATCACGCACCGGCATGCGCTGGATGGCATCCGCCGGCAGGTTGGCCGCCCGGAGCCCGGCCACGAGGCATTCATGGATGGCACCCGAGCTCTCGAAGCTCTCCGACCCGCCGCGGAGGATCGCGGCATTGCCCGACCATAGGCAGAGCCCGCCCGCATCCGCCGTCACGTTCGGCCGGCTCTCATAGATCACGCCGACGACGCCGAGGGGCGTCGCCACACGCCGGATGCGCAGGCCGGACGGCACGGTCCACTCGGCCAACACCCGCCCGACCGGATCGGCCTGCGATGCAACGGCGCGAAGGCCCTCAGCCATGCCGCAGATGCGGTCATCGGTCAGCAGCAGCCGGTCGAGCATGGCGCCCGTGAGGCCCTTCTCGCGCGCTGTTTCCATATCGATGGCGTTGGCGTCCTCGATGTCGCGCCGGCGGTCGAGGATCGCCTCCGCGGCGGAGGTCAGAGCGGCGTGCTTGCGCTCGGCGCTCGCCTCCGCCAACACCGCCGCTGCCGCCTTCGCGCGCGCGCCCATGCTGGCGACGAGCGCGGGGATGTCGTCGAAGCGTTCGTTCATGTGTCTTCTCCCGGGCCGGCCGCCGGCGCGAGCGCGCCGCGGGTTCCCCATACCACCATGTCATCCGCATGTGCGAGGGCCGCGCGACCGGGATAGCCGAGCACGCCCGCGATCCGGTCGGAGCGCACGCCGATGAGCCGTGCCGCCTCCGCCGCGCTGTAGCCGGCGAGGGCTGCGCCCACGGCAGCGCCGTCTGGCCCCGCGATCGTCACCGGGTCGCCCCGCCCGAAGCTGCCGCTCACGCCCGTCAGCCCCGCTGGCAACAGGGATTTCCCGCGACGGAGCGCCGCCGCTGCCCCGGCATCGATGCTGAGCCGACCGAGCGGCTTCATACCCGCGATCCAGGCCTTGCGCGCCGCTGCCGGGCTGGCCTGCGCCGCGAACCAGGTGCTGCGCGCCCCCTCCCGCATGGCCGTGAGGGGCCTTGGGCGGTCCCCCTGCGCGATGGCCATGGCGCAGCCGCCCTGCGTCGCCGTCTTGGCCGCCATGATCTTCGTGCGCATGCCCCCCCGCGCGAGACCGGAGCCTGCATCCCCCGCCATCGCCTCGATCGCCGGGGTGATCGAGGCCACTTCGGGGAGATGCGCGGCCGACGGGTCCTGCCGCGGATTGGAGGTGTAGAGACCGTCGACATCCGAGAGCAGCACGAGCACGTCGGCGCCCGCCATGAGCGCGACGCGCGCCGCGAGGCGATCGTTGTCGCCATAGCGGATCTCGTCCGTCGCCACCGTGTCGTTCTCGTTGACCACCGGCACGGCGCCATGGGCGAGAAGGGCCTGGATCGTCGCGCGGCCGTTCAGGTACCGGCGCCGGTCCTGCGTGTCCTCGAGCGTGAGCAGCACCTGGGCGCCGAGCAGCCCTTCGGCGCCGAGGGCTTCTTCCCAGGCGCGGGCCAGCCGCGTCTGCCCCACGGCGGCCGCGGCCTGGCTTTCCTCGAGCGGCAGTGTCCGCGCGCCGAGGCCCAGAACACCGCGCCCGAGCGCAATGGCACCGGAGGAGACGACGATGGGCCGAGCACCGGCCCGAGCGAGATCACCGAGATCCGCCGCAAGACCGGCGAGCCAGTCTTCCCGCAGCTGCCCTTCGCCATCGACCAGCAGGGCAGACCCGACCTTGACCACGACGCGCCGCGCCGTCGCCAGCCGGTCCGCCCCCGCGGCCGTCAGGGCGCCCATGACGCTTCGTCGTGCTGCGCACCTTGGCCGGCGCGCGCTGTCTGAATGATGTCGCGCAGGTCCCGGAGCGTATCCTCCACGCCCGCGCCGCTCACGGCGGAAAGCCGGTGGTCGACCGTCACGCCTTCCTCTGCCATCAGCGCTTCGAGGGCGGCGAGATCTTCCGCGGGCAACGCGTCGGTCTTGGACAGGGCGACGATGCGGGGCTTCTCGTCGAGCCCCGCGCCATAGGCTTCAAGCTCGCTCTCGACCACGCGCAGATCGGCGAGCGGATCCTCCGCCGTCGCTTCGACGAGATGAAGAAGCACCGCGCAGCGCTCGATATGGCCGAGGAACCGGTCCCCTATCCCGCGCCCTTCGTGCGCCCCCTCGATCAGGCCGGGGATGTCGGCCAGCACGAACTCGCGCCCGTCCACATAGGCCACGCCGAGATTGGGGTGCAGCGTGGTGAAGGGATAGGCGGCGATCTTCGGCCGCGCGTTCGAGACGGCTGCGAGGAACGTGCTCTTCCCGGCGTTCGGCAAGCCCACGAGCCCGGCATCGGCAATGAGCTTGAGGCGCAGCCAGATCGTCCGCTCGATGCCCGGGATGCCCGGGTTGGCGTGGCGCGGCGCACGGTTGGTGGAGGTGGTGAAGTGCAGGTTCCCGAACCCGCCATTGCCGCCCTTGGCCACGCAGAACCGCTCGCCCACCGTGGTCAGGTCCGCCAGCACGGTCTCCTGATCCTCGTCGAGCACCTCGGTCCCGGCGGGCACGTGCAGCACCTTGTCTTCGCCGGACTTGCCGGTGCGCTGGCGGCCCATGCCATGTTCGCCGTTCTGGGCGAAAAAGTGCTGCTGGTAGCGGAAGTCGATCAGCGTGTTCAGCCCGTCCACCGCCTCGATCCAGACATCGCCGCCGCGCCCGCCATCGCCACCATCGGGGCCGCCATACTCGATGAACTTCTCGCGCCGAAAGCTGACGGAGCCCGGACCGCCGGAGCCCGAGCGCACGTAAACCTTCGCCTGGTCGAGAAAGCGCACCCTGCAACCCTCCTCAGCGCCCGGCCCGGGCCGCGTCGAACGCGGCGGGCTCCAGACGGAACACCCGCGTGGGCGCGGCCTCTCCACGGGCGACCGAGAAGGTCTCGATCATCCCGGTCTCCGCGAAGCCGAGCTTCTCCAGCACATGGGCCGACGCCGGATTGTCCGCGAACACGGTCGCGTATATCTCGGGCAAGCCCTCGCCGAAGAGCGTGGCAAGCACGCCCTCCACGGCTTCCGATGCATAGCCGGTGTTCCAGAAGGGCGGGCCGACCCAGTAGCCGATGGCGCCGGCCTCGCGCTTTAAGCTGACCACACCCATCATCTCAGCCGCACCGATCGGCGAGCCGTCGATCACCCAGCATCGCTCGGCCGCACCGGGCAGACCCTGACGCTCGATGAACGCCGCAGCCGCACCGGGCGGGTAGGGATGCGGAATGCTCGTGGTCATCCGCGCCACGCGCGCGTCGCCCGCATAGAGCTCCATCGGCCCCGCATCGGAGGGGCGCAGCGGGCGCAGCAGCAGCCGCGCCGTCCCGAAGGTGGCGTTCAGCCAGCGGTCTTCGCCGTCTGCAGCGGCGGTTGCGATATCAGCCATGCGATCCTCCCAGAACCATGGCGGGGCGCGGGCCTCATGCGGCGTAGCGCCCAAGAATGACAAAGGGGACCGGCCTGCCGGCCGATCCCCTCATGAATGTCGTTGAGGAGACGCCGGCTTATTCGGCCGCCTCCGGCGCCGGGATAACCGACACGAACGTGCGACCCTTGAGGCCCTTGTGGAACTTCACGTGACCCTCGCCCGTGGCGAAGATCGTGTGGTCCTTGCCGAGGCCCGTATTCTCGCCCGGCCACCACTTGGTACCGCGCTGACGAACCAGGATGTTGCCCGGGATCACGGCCTCGCCGCCGAACTTCTTGACGCCAAGACGGCGCCCGGCGCTGTCGCGCCCGTTACGGGAGGAGCCGCCTGCCTTTTTATGTGCCATGTCTCAGTCTCCTCTCGCTCAGCCCGTGACGATCTCGGTCACGCGCACCGTGGTGAGGTGCTGGCGATGACCGCGCAGCCGCTTCGAGCTGCTCTTCCGGCGGCGCTTGTGGAAGGTGTAGACCTTCGGGCCGCGGCCCTGCTCCACCACTTCCGCCTTGACGCTGGCGCCCGCGATGGTGGGGGTGCCCACCGTCACGCTCTCGCCGCCCAGCATCAGCACCTCGGCAAAATCCACGCTCTCGCCTGCACCGGCTTCGAGCTTCTCGATCGTGATCTCGTCTCCGGCGGCAACCTTGTACTGCTTGCCGCCTGTCTTGATGACAGCGAACATATCCATCTCCTGTCCCGCGCCCTATGGCGGCCCCGGAGCAGGGCTCCCGGAGCTCTTGTTGCGGCCAAGCCGCGCCTCGGACAGCGCACCCTCCCCGCGAGGGCCGCGATGCCGGCGGCACATAAGACACATGCGCCGGCGGGCCGATCAGTCGGCCGGAGCGGGGGT
>JBCBHB010000265.1:0-4874 GCA_038526025.1 Pseudomonadota bacterium | reverse complement strand
CATCCGCATCAACCGCCTCGCGCCCGAGGGCGTGCGCGTCTACGTGAAGGCGGAGTTCTTCAACCCCGGCGCCAGCGTGAAGGACCGGCTTGCGATGAACATCATCGAGGAGGCCGAGCGCAGCGGCGCCCTCAAGCCGGGGCAGACGGTGGTGGAGGCGACCTCCGGGAACACCGGCATCGGGCTCGCCATGGTCTGCGCCGCCAAGGGCTACCCGCTGGTGGTCACGATGGCGGACAGCTTCTCGGTCGAGCGGCGCAAGCTGATGCGCTTTCTGGGTGCGAAGGTGGTGCTGACGCCGCGGGCCAAGAAGGGCTTCGGCATGTACCAGAAGGCGAAGGAACTGGCCGAGGCGAACGGCTGGTTCCTGGCGAGCCAGTTCGAGACCGCGGCGAACGCCACGATCCACGAGAACACCACCGCGCGGGAGATCCTGGCGGATTTCGCGGGTGACCGGCTGGACTACTGGGTGACCGGCTACGGCACCGGCGGCACGGTGTCGGGCGTGGGCCGGGTGCTGCGGCGGGAGCGGCCGGAGACGAAGATCATCCTGTCCGAGCCGTCGAACGCGCAGATCGTCGCCTCGGGCTACGTCAACACCCGCAACGAGGCACACCAGCCCACCGAAGGGCACCCGAATTTCGAGCCGCACCCGATCCAGGGCTGGACCCCGGATTTCATCCCCTGGGTGTTGCAGGAGGCGATCGACAACAAGCTCTATGACGACCTGGTGCCCGTGGCCGGCGCGGACGGCATCACCTGGTCGCGCAAGCTCGCGCAGATGGAGGGGATCTTCACGGGCATCTCCGGCGGGTCGACCTTTGCCATCGCCATGGACATCGCGGCGAAGGCGGAGCCGGGCACCGTGATCCTCTGCATGCTGCCCGATACCGGCGAGCGCTACCTCTCCACGCCGCTCTTCGAGCCTATCGAGGCGGAGATGAACGAGGATGAGATCGCCATCTCGAAGTCGACGCCGGGCTACCAGCTCGACTGACGCTGCGGCGGTTTCGGACCGAGGCTTGGCGCCGCCGCGCGCTGCGCCATCATCCGGCTCGAGAGGAGCTGCGATGTCCGAAACCGCCCTTTACGCCCGGCTGACCGGGGCCGCGGAGCCGCCTGCCGAGGCCGAGGCGCGCAACGGTCTGCGCCATGTGGCGGCGCAGACCCTCAACAAGTTGGCGGACGGGCTGCTAGACCCGAAGCTCGTGCTCTCCTGGCTCCTGGGTGCGATGGGCGCGCCGGGGGCGCTGATCGGTGCGCTCGTGCCCGTGCGGGAGGCTGGCGCGTTGCTGCCCCAGCTTGCGCTGGCGCGTGTGCTGAAGCGGCTGCCGGGGCGCAAGCGCTTCTGGGCGGCGGGCGCGGCGCTGCAGGGTCTCGCAGCCGTTGCGATCGCCGTGGCGGCGCTCACGCTCGAGGGCATGATCGGCGGGCTTGCGGTTGTTCTGGCCCTGGCGGTGCTTTCGGTCGCGCGGGCGGCCTGCTCGCTCAGCCATAAGGACGCGGTGGCCGATAGCGTGCCGAAGACCCGGCGGGGGGCGGTGACAGGCGCGGGCACGAGCATCGCCGCCCTGGCCGTGTTCGCCTTCGGGGCGGCGCTTGCCACCGGGGTGCTGCCGCTCAGCGTGGCCACGGTTGCCGGGGCGGCGATGCTCGCGGGGCTCGCATGGCTGGCCGCTGCGGCGGTGTTCCTCACCCTCGACGAGACGGCGCGGGAAACCGAACGTCAGGCTGGCGAAGGCTTGCGCGCGCTGCTCGCGCCCCTGGCGGAGGATGCGGCGCTGCGCCGGTTCATCGCCGTGCGCGCCTGCCTCACGGTCACGGCGCTGGCGCCGCCCTTTCTCGTGATGATGGAACAGGGGCGGATGGGCGCGGCCGAGCCGGCCGGGATGGCAAGCCTGGGGCCGCTGGTGCTCGCCTCGGCGGCGGCGTCGATCAGTTCCGGCTATCTCTGGGGGCGCATCTCGGATCGGTCCAGCCGCTGGGCCCTCATCGCATCGGGCATGCTCTCGGCGGTGGTTCTCGGGTTGGCGGCGGCACTGGGCTGGATGACCGGCGGGCTCGGCGGCCTGAGCGGGGCGGTCGTGCTGATGTTCCTCGCCCAACTGGCCTATGGCGGCGTGCGCCAGGGCCGGAAGGTGCACCTCACGGACATGGCGACGCGTGATACCCGCGCGGGGCACACCGCGCTGGCCAACACCGTTATCGGCATCGTGCTGCTTGCGGGCGGGCTGCTGGGGCTGCTGGCGGATGTTGCAGGGCCGGCCGCGGTGCTGGTGCTTTCGGCCGCGATGGCGGCCCTCGGCGCCTACCTCGCCTTCGGGCTGGACGAGGTGCAGCGCGAAGCGCCCGCGAGCTAGCTGGCGAGGCGGCTTGGCTGTGCCGGTGTGGCCGCCCGCGAGAGCTGCGTATAGAGCGAGTCGAGCCATTGCCGCCCCTCGGGCGTGCGGCCGAGGCAGCTTGCGGCATGGCCGATCCAGGGCGCGATATCGTGCCGGAAGAAGGCGCCGCAATCCGCCCGCATGTCCTCAACGCTGCGATAGCCGAGGCTGGGGGCGAGGCCGGTCTCGGTCAGCTCGTGAAAGAGGGCAGCGATCTTGCGTTCGCGCGCCGGGTCCGCGAGCTGGCCGATGAAGTCCGCCGCGCGCAGCAGTGCAGGCTCGCTCTCCGTTTCCTGGTAGGCGGGTTCCGGGGGGACGGGAAAGCGTGTGAAGCCGATGGCGCGGGCCAGCCGCTCCGCACAAAGGACCGGGTGATCGGCAAAGCGTTCGCGCACATAGATCTGCCCGCGGGCCACGTGCCAGGGCGCGAGGAACGCATCCGTCGCGGCGCGGGGCAGGGCGACATGCGCGCCCTCGGGGCCGGTGATGGCGGTACAGCCCGTATCCCCGCTGCATGCGCCGTGGACGTAGCCGATATCGTGGAGGAGCAGCGCGACGACGAAGTGCACCCAGTCCTTCGCGGTCATGCCCTCCACCATCAGCCGGCCGCGGGCGATCTCCACCCCCACCAAGGTCACGAGCATCGTGTGTTCGGCATCGTGATAGGGCGCGTCCGAGGCGGCGATCTGCTCGAGCGCAGACCGCGCGACCTCCGCTATCAGCGGCCCATGGTCGGGCGCCGGGGCGGGAAACTGGTCCCGATAGAGCCCGGCAAGGTGCTGGGCGAAGGCATCGGTTCGAATGGCGCTTAGGTTCAACATCGATGGGGGCTTCAATGGCTTCTAGGCACCCACCGACCTTGCAGCGAAACGTCCTTCCAAAATGTAATGATCGTCACATCCAGCGCCGGCAGCGGTCAGTGGGCGACCGCGGCGGCGACGCTTTCGTCGATCATGCGGCCCTCGCGGAAGCGGTCGAGGCTGAAGGGGTCGGCGATGGGGTCCGCGCCCTTCGCGACCAGCCCTGCCGTGGCCCAGCCCGAGCCCGGGATTGCCTTGAAGCCGCCCGTGCCCCAGCCGCAGTTGATGAACACCCCGTCCACCGGCGTGCGACTGATGATGGGGGAGCGGTCGCCGGTCATGTCGACGATCCCGCCCCACTGGCGCAGCATCTTGAGGCGGCTGATGATGGGGAAGGTCTCGCAGAGCGCGCGCACCGTCTCCTCGATATGCTGGAAGCTCCCGCGCTGTGTGTAGTTGTTGAACCCGTCCGCGCCGCCGCCGATCACGAGCTCGCCCTTGTCGGACTGGCTCATATAGCCGTGCACGGTGTTGGCCATGACCACGATGTCGAGGCAGGGCTTGATCGGCTCGGAGACGAGGGCCTGCAGCGCCACACTCTCCACCGGCAGGCGGAAGCCCGCCATGTCCGCGAGCACGCCCGAATGGCCGGCGACGACGATGCAGAGCTTGTCGCAGGTGATGGGGCCACGCGTGGTCTGGACGCCCATGACCTTGCCGTTCGAGACGTCGACGCCCTTCACCTCGGTCTTCTGCAGGATATCGACGCCGAGGGCAGAGGCGGCGCGGGCATAGCCCCAGGCCACCGCATCGTGGCGGGCGGTGCCGCCGCGGGCCTGGAAGAGGCCGCCGAGGACTGGGTAGCGCGGGCCGTCGATATTGATGATGGGGGCGAGTTCTTTCACCCGGTTGGGGTTCACCCACTCGCTGGCAATGCCGGCGAGGCGATTGGCATGCTCGGTCCGCTTCCAGGCGCGAAGCTCGTGCTCGGTCTGCGCCAGCATCAGCACGCCGCGGGGGCTGAACATCAGGTTGAAGTTCAGCTCCTGGCTGAGGTCTTCGTAGAGGCTCCGCGAGAGCTCGTAGATGGTGGCCGAGGGCGGCTGCAGGTAGTTCGAACGGATGATGGTGGTGTTGCGCCCGGTGTTGCCGCCGCCGAGCCAGCCCTTCTCGAGCACGCCGACATTGCGAATGCCATGTT
Organism: Pseudomonadota bacterium; assembly: GCA_038526025.1. Classification (GTDB taxonomy): domain Bacteria; phylum Pseudomonadota; class Alphaproteobacteria; order Rhodobacterales; family Rhodobacteraceae; genus Thermohalobaculum. The sequence goes on along the minus strand of JBCBHB010000265.1, from coordinate 492 downwards.
CCTTGGCGAGGTAGTAGGCCGTGGCGAGACCGTGGCCGCCCGCGCCCACGATGATCACATCGTAGTGACGTTTCGGCTCGGGGTCCGGCCAGGCACGTTCCCAGCCTTGATGATAACGCGCAGCCTCGCGAGCGACGGCGAAAGCGGAGTATTTTCTCATCATCGGCCTCCCGAGCGGCGATCTGCGGCGGTTTCGCGCGTGAACACGCATTTCGCCCTGCAACTCTAGCATGGCAGCGCTTAGCGCCGAAGTCCCGGCGCTGTCGGCAGGATTGCGCCGCTTGGCCGCGCTCGCGCGACATTGCCCGCCCAGGCATTGCGGCAGGGCGACGCGGCCAGTATCTGCCGAGTATGCTGTGGTTCTTTCTCGCCGCCGGCCTCGTGGCCTCCGTCACCCTGCTCCTGGTGCTCCGCCCCATTATGATGGGGGGGGCCTCGGCGCTGCCGTCTCGCGATGCGACGGATGCGGCGCTCTACCGGGATCAGCTCGCG
>JBCBHB010000264.1:0-4878 GCA_038526025.1 Pseudomonadota bacterium | reverse complement strand
TCAGGCTGGACCCGCCGGCCGCCCTTGCCCAAGAGAACCTTCCAGGACCGGCCTTGCCCTTCGCCTGTGCCGAGGCACCCGGCGCATCGCCACAGCCGCCGAACGGCGCCGCACCGGACCCTCACGTCACGACGCTGTCCGGGAACGGCCTGGCGGCACGCCTCGGCACGACACCTTTGGGCGACCACCTGCCCCCAGCCCTGCGGCCGAAGCGCAAGGCGCTCCTCCTCCATCTGAACGCGGACGAAGCGCCGCAAGCGCTCTGCAACCCGCTCTTCGACCGGCACGAGGACCTCTACGCGATCGCCTTTCTCCTTTGGGAACTCCAGACGATCCCGGCCGCGCACCGGCTCTGTCTCGATCTCGTGGACGAGATCTGGTGCCCCAGCCGCTATGTCGCGGCGATCTACGGCCCCCACACGGCCGCGCGCATCACGACAATTGGCAAGGGCATTGCCCTGCCAACCCCGCTGCCACCCAGGCGCGCGCGGTTCGGCATTCCCGAAGGGGCCTTCGTCTTCCTCGTGAGCTTCGATTTTCATTCGTCGGTCGAGCGCAAGAACCCGCTGGCCGCCGTTCAGGCCTTCCGCCGGGCGTTCGACGGCGCCTGGGGGGACCGGGCCGTTCGCCTCGTGATCAAGACCACGCCGCCGGTTCGCGACCATTGGGGGGACCCGAACGGGATGTGGCCGGCGATCCTCGCGGCGGCGGAGGCGGATCCGCGGATCCTGATCGTGGCCGATCATCTGCCCTTCCCGGAACTCATCGGGCTCATCGCCGATGCGAACTGCCTCGTCTCCCCCCACCGCGCCGAAGGCTTCGGCTACATGCCGGCCTACGCCCTCGCCCTCGGGCGCCCCGTCATCGGAACGGACTATTCGGGGCCGCGGGACTTCCTGACCGAGGAGACCGGCTATCCCGTCCCCTGGCAGCCGCGCGCGGTTGCCGCCGGGGAGAGCATCCTGCCCGTCGAAGGCGCCCATTGGGCGGATGTGGACGTGGAGGCCATGGCGCAAGCCATGCGACGGGTGCGGGACCGCCCGGGCGAGGCCCGGCGCCGGGCTGCAGCAGGCAAGGCATTGATGCAGAGACACTATTCGATCGAGGCATGCGCGGCGCGATACCGTGCAGCCCTTCAGGCATCGGGGGTGATCTGATGAGCGCCGCTGCCATCGCCGCCCTCGGGCTCACGAAGCTTTACGCGGGCAAGCCGGTTCTGCAGGGCGCGTCGGGCGTGTTCCGGCAGGGTGAGCTCACCGCGATCCTCGGCAAACGGGGCGCCGGGCGGACCACGCTTGCCGCCATTCTCGCCGGCCAGCGCCTGGCAGATGCCGGGCGGGTCTGGCGCAGCGGCAGCGTCGCGCCCCTTGTCGGCCACTCCGCGGGCTTCGGCGCGACGGGCAGCATCCGCCGCGATCTCGGGCTGCGCGCCGCCGCCGCCGGGCTCTGCGGTCGTCGGTTCGCCGCAGCCGTCGCCGCCGAACTCGGCGCGCCCGCCTTGCTCGACCGGTCGTTCGAGCGGCTCGAGGGGCCGTCGCGCGCCGCGCTCTGCCATGCCGCTGCCTGGCTGGTCCCAGCCGACATCTACATCGCCGATGGCGCCCTGAACCCGAACGGCGGGCCGGGAGCCGAGGCAATCGCCGCCCGCCTTGCGGAGCGGCGCCGGCATGCCGCGGTCATCTGGCTCACGGCGGGCGTCACGAGCCTGCGCGCCGCGGCGCCGGACCGGATCCTGCTGCTCGAGCGGGGCATGCTGCGCCCGCTGGCGGATATCGAGGAGGCGATCGCGGTCTTCGACGAGCGCCGCCGGCCGGGCGCCGCACGTTCCGCGCCCGCCCAGCCGGCCCCCGCCGCACCACCAGAACCTCCCGTGGCGGAGCCCCCGCCGAAGGTCGAAGCAACGGCTGCGTCTGGTAAGGCCGAGCGGCCGGCCAACCCCGCTGCGGAACCGGGCGACCGGACGCGGGAGGGCTCTTCGGCCGTGCTGTCGGCTGGGACCGTTCTCCGCCTCAGCCCGTCGGACGTGGCCCCTACGGCATCGATCGGTACGACGACGACCCGGCCGGAAAGCCAGCCGAGGCTCGACAAGCCAAAACCCGTCGTAACATCCGCAGGCGCCAGCAAGCCGCCATGCCCCGGAAGGCGGGGAGCAGCGGCCCAACGCCCGGAAGCACTCTCCGCAGGACCCAAGCCGCCCGCCAGCACGCCAACGCCCAGCAGCGATGCACAGCGACAGGCGGCCGGCCCATCGTCCGATGGCCAGGGCCGTAACGCGGAGGCCGAGGCACAGGTGTCGCCTGCGCTGCCGCCAGCCTACCGGACGCTCTTCAAGGGGCGTCGCCCCCGCGCCGCAGACGCCGCCATGGATGACCCCGCGAGCGCAGGCACGCTGTGCCCAGGCAGTCACGCGGGCAGCGGCGGGCAGGCACCGCCTCCACCGGTCACGGTGTCCGCAGCGCCGCCAGGAGCACCCGCCCCATGACCCAGAGCAGGAAGGCCGCCACCGCGATCTTCAGCACCTCCACCGGCCGGTCGGGCGCCGTTGCCGTGAGCGCCTGGCGGGGCGGCACGAAGACGACGAGATGCGCCCGGCCAAGCGTGGCCTGCGCCTGTGCCTGCTGCTGGAGACCCAGCGTGGCGATGTAACTGTCGAGGGCGATTTGATACTCGTTCTGCAACCGCTCGAAATCCGTCAGCTGCACCGGGAGCGCGCTCCCGCTGCGCGCCCCGCCGACTGTCGCCCGCGTGTTCGCGATCTGCGCCTCGAGGGACTGGATCTGTTCACGCAGCCGGCGGATCTGGGGGGAGTTCGGCACCGTCTCGATCAGCGTCCGGAGACGCACACGGAGGCCGGTCAGCTCGCTCGTGAGCTGCGCGATGGTGGCGGTGTTCAGCTCGGCCTCCTGCGTGGGCGAGACCGTCAGCGTCCGGCGCCGAAAGGCCTCGATCGCATCCAGCGTGTCCTTCAGCCGGCGCTCGGCCTGCGCATACTCCCCGTTCACATAGGCCAGCATCTCGTTCTGCTGCTGCTCCGAGAGACGGTCGACCAGCGCATCGAGCATGGAGACCAGCGCCTCCGCCACCGCGAGGCTGTCCTCGGGGTGAAACAGGCGAACCTCGAGATGGGTGATCCCCGTCAGCACATCGAACCGCAGGCCCAGCGCGGCGTTCCAGTAGGCGAGCAGGTCCTCGGGCGGCATGCCGGCATCGTAGGCGCGCACCGGGTCCCCCCCGTCGCGCCCCAGCATGGCGCGGAGATCGAGGCGCGCCTCGAGCTCGGCCAATGCGGCCTCGGAGCGCAGGAAATCCTCCAGGATGAACCCGTCCGAGAGGGCGGCGGCGAAGCCCGCGCCCTGCACGCTGCCCCCGTCCTGACCTTCGACCCCCGGGCCGCCGCGGATGGCATAGCGCAGCCCGGTCACGTACCGGTCCGCCGCCACCTCGTAGTAATACCAGGCAGCGGCCAGGGCCGGCCCCGCCGCAAACAGCAGAAAGCCGAGCACCGCCCAGATGTAGGAGCGCTTCGGCATCTTCAGGGGCGGCACCGCCGCCGGGATCGCATCGACCGTCGTCATCACACCTCCCGCGGGCGCGGCGCGCGCCCCGTTGCGCCTGCCGAGGAGAAAAGCGCCAACATGGTAAGGATTGTGTGAATTGCCCCTCATGAACGACCGACCGTCCGGCGCAGAGCGGAAGCCGCCACCTGAGACGAGCGCGCCCCCGCCCGCTGGCGACGCGCTCGTGCTCGGCACGTTCCCGCCCATCGCCGGGCCCGAAAGCACCGCCTCCGTCGCCGCGGTCGGTGCCCTGCTGGCCAGGGGCTACCGGGTGGAGACCGTATCGCTCTCCGGGCATGGGGACGCGCATGTGACGCTCGATTTCGCGAAGTCCTACGCACTGCGGCGCTTCCGCAGGGCTCTCGCGCAGGGTCCCATGCCCGATTGCGTCGTGATCGTCCCGGGCGCCTTACGGATGCGGCGGCCCAATACAGCCGCGCGCCTCCTCGCCCTCTGCGCGCAGGTCTATACGCTCTGCTGGCTCGTCCTGCGCTGCCGCCGGTTCCTGGTTGTGCACGGGGAGGGGACAGACCGTGCCGGTGGCTGGCGCCCGGCCGCGCGCCTCATCGGCCCGCTCTTGCGCTGCCTCGGTGGCCGGGCCTCCACGCCCACAACGCCGCCTTCCGCGCGTGCCGCATCGCTCGCCGCCGCCTGCTGGGGCGAGCGGCCTGCGGGCCGCGTTGCCGCAAGCATGGCAGCACTCCTCGGCGAGCCCGGCTTCGGGGAAACAGCCGAGCGCTTCGCCCGCGCCGCCAAGGCACAGGCGCCCATGGCAGACCATCGCGCCCTCGATGCCGCGCTCGCCCCTTGCCCGCGCTGGTCGCACCCCAATGCGCCCGTATCCGCCTGGATGAGCCAGCTGCGGGCCGCGCGCGGCGCGCTCCCGAAGCTCGGGACCATGGCGGGGGGCGCTGCACCGCAGGCCGATGCCGCCGCCACCGCCGCGCGCCTCCTCCGAGACTGGGCGCTCACGGAGCTCGATACCGACGCATCGCTCGCGGGCATGGCCGACACGCTGCGCACCGCCGGCCAGTACCCGCTGAGCGCGGCGGAAGCGCCGGCCCGTTACCCCCTGAGCGCGGCGGAGATGGCCGCGCGGGCACAGCAGGGCGCACCCCAACGCGCCTGGTCGGCGCTGGCCAGCGCGGGTCACCTCCAGGCCCCGCTCTCCCCGCCATGCACGGCCGATCACGCCCTGCTCGAGAACCTCCGGGAAACGCTGCCCGGTCTTGTCGAGGACGGCACCCCTCGCCCCGCGCAGCAAAGGCATCAGCACGCGGCAACGTGCCCCCCAGGCGAGCTCGGCGTGATCGGCCGTGCA
>JBCBHB010000263.1:0-4900 GCA_038526025.1 Pseudomonadota bacterium | reverse complement strand
CGATCCGACCCGCGGCGATGATGCGCAGCCGCGGCTGCACCTCGGCGAGGTGGCGGAACATAAACCACATCTGCTCGACGATGGCGGGGCCGAGCCGCTGGGCCTGCTCGAAGGTGTCGATCATGACGAGGAGCGGCCCGTCGCCGGGCAGCGCCGAGACAAGCTCCGCCGCGTCGCCGATCATGCTCTCCCAGAAGCCCGAGGTGCTCATGCTCTCGAGCCCGGAGCCTGCGTTGAAAGCGAGATCGAACCGCTCTGCCGTGGCGGCGACGCGTTCGGCCGCCTCCTCGAGCATGCCGGCGTTCTTCGGGAAGGTCAGGGCGAGCTGGGCGAGGAGGTCCTGCAGGAGCGTGAGCGGCTCCCCGGGGCGGAGAAGCGGGCGGTCGAGGTTGAGGTAGACCACCGCATCGGCCGCACCGCTCTCCTCGATCTCGAGGGCGAACTTCGCGAGCACGGTGGATTTGCCGACACCGCCGGGGCCATGGATGAAGAGGACCTCGGTGGTCGCGTCGAGAGCAAGATGCGCGCGCATGCGATCGAGGATGGCCTCGCGGCCGGTGAAATGCTCGCCCACGAGCTCGCGGAGCGGCGCCCGGCGGCGGAGGCTCATGAGCGCCTCCTCGATCTCCCGAATGCTGGGCAGACCGTCCTCCAGCGCCTTCACGCCCGCGACCCATGGGCGGGCGGCGTTGAGGCCAGCGACGCGCTTGAGCGATCCGCCCGCGAGGGCTTCGCGCACCGCGTAGGGGCCCTGGGCGATGATCTCGAAGCCGATCTGGGCCGCGACGTCAGGCCGACGTTCCACACTGTCGATGGCCGCCTGCACCGCCACGCGGCCGCCCATGCGGGCAAGCAGCGCCCGGCGCGAGCCGAGGTGAAGCGTCCAGAAGCCGGCCGGTTCCGAGACGGGCTCGGCCAGCGCCATGATGTCCCCGAAGGTGGGGTCGTCCGGCCCGGTCTCGTCGAGCCCCGGCAGCGCGAAGGGATCGAAATAGGCCAGCACGGCGGCGGCGTTGGCGGCGGGGCCTTCCGGCAGGCGCGGCCCGGCAGCCGCCCGCTCGCGCAGCGCCGCCAGCTCGGCGCGCAGGCCGCCCTTGCCCGGGGGAGCCGCGCTCATTGCGCGCCCGGCGCTGGGGCGCCGGCCTCCTGCGCCGCCTGAACGATCCGGTCGAGCTGGGCGGATATGGCTTCGAGCGTCATGCGATCCGCCGCATCGATCGACACATCGGAGAACACCTCGTCGAGCACCTCCGTGGGGTTCGCAAACTCTCCCCCGAGCCCGCCGAAGCGCTGCTCGACGGTTGCGAGATACTCCTCGAAATCCGGCTGGCCGAGGCGCGTGAGCCGCAACTCCAGCGCGCGGGCGTTGCTGTGGCCGATGAGCGCGAGATCGAAGCCGAGGACGAACATGCGCGCGTTATCGACCGTGCCGCGGGAGAGGGCGTCAGCGAGGCCGGCGATCATCTCCTTCGTGGCCTGGGGCAACACCGTGGCATGGGCATTGTCGAACACCAGCCAGCGCATGCCCTCGAGCTGCTGAAGCTGGCCGACGAGCCAGGTGACGAGGAAGGCGGCCAGGTGGTCGTCGCTCGGCATGTCCGCCCGCCTGGGCGTGGCATCGAGCGCGAGATGCGCCGCGATGGCCTCCATGACACCGAGGGGGCGCGGGTCCCCCTTCCAGGTGGCGAAGTCGAAGAAGGTGCACTGGGTGGTGGCGTCGCTCCGCGCGATGTGGCTGATGAGCCGCCATGTGTAGCTCGTGCCGCTGAGCGGATCGCCCTTGAGGACGAGCACGCGCGGGCCGAGCACGTTGAGCATGTCGCTCACGGTCGCGCGCAGGGTGGTGCGGTTGACGAAGGCCACGCCATCGGTGCGCAGATGCTCCCAATGCGCGAAACCGGGCTCGGGGTCGAGCCGGCGGAGGAGGCCGGACCAGTCGGCCCGGATCTCGCCCCGGCGGTCCTCGGTCAGCGTCGTGTCCTCAAGCACCGCGTCCATCAACGCCGAGAGCCAGCCCTGGTTGGCGGCGGCGGAGACGACCTTGAGGTAGACGGAAGGCATGCTGTCGTTGGGGCCCACATAGTCGTCGAGCGCGCGGCCCGGCCCGCCGAAGGCCAGCAGCATCGTGAGCGTGTCGCGGTTCTTGTACGTCGCGCGGAGGACGTCGAAGACCGGCTTGAGTTCCGCGAAGCTGACGCTCATCCGGTGCCTCCCGGAAGAACGCCTGCGTCGGCAAGGTCGGCGGCGATGAGGGCGATGGGGATGCCCTGGTTGTAGTCCGCCAGCGCGTTGGCGAAGTTGGGGTCGCCCGCGTGGTGGAGGGCGACGAGCGCGCCGCGGCTGTTGAGCACGGCGGCGCCGGAGGAGCCCTTCTTGGTGTTCGCGCTATAGCGGACGCGCCGCTTCTCGGCCCCGAGGCTGAGGACATGGCCGTAGGCGATGTGGACGGGCGCGCCCATGGGGTGCTGGACGATCGTGACATGGTCGCCGGTGGCGAGGGCCCTTGCTTCCCGGTCGAGTTCCACGGGCGTGCGTGCCGCCCCGTCCGGCCCCGGCCTGTCGGTCGCCCGCTCCGCGAGCTGGAGGAGGGCGTAGTCGAGGTCCTTCTCCTCGGGCACATCGTTGGGGTCGTTGGTGGTGTCGGCCGTGGCGTGGGGGCGGCTCTTCAGCAGCCAGTCGGCCGCGAGCTTCATCGTCCAGCCCTGCTGCAGCGCGCCGGCCTCGTTCTTGAGGTGATCGAACCGGACATCGAGCGTGTCGAGCCCCTGCGACCGCAGCGGGCGCACCACATGGTCGTTCGTCAGCACCTTGTCATGGTCGACGAGTATGCAGGTGCCCTGATGGTTACCGTTCCACTCGATCGCGCCGACACGGCCCAGCATGCGCTGCTGGCTGGTGAGGAGTGCCAGCGCATCGTCGGACGGGTCGTTGCTGTTGACGAGGCGCTGGAGGGCGGCCTCGCGCTTGCTGTCGGAAAGGTCTGCCGCCGCGATCTCCGCCTCGCTGAGCGCGGCGGTGCGCTGAACCTTGTCTTCCTGCCGCAACGCGCGCAGCCGGGCGACTTCGGCGAGCGCGGCATTGCCGGGCACAGCGCGGGCAGCGGCGGCGACCAGCTCGTCGAACCAGCCCTGGGCGCTCGCCGCCTCGATAAACCGGAAATAGGCCATGGGGCGCGAGGTGTTCGGGCCCACGATATCCTGCGGCAGCCGGCCGAGATCGAGCGCCAGAACGAGTTCGAGATCGCCCGGCTGCCGGAAGGCGTCCATCAGCGCTGCATGCAACGCGCGGATCTGGTCGTGGGTGACAGTCATCGAAGTCAAAACTCCACCGGTACTGCGTCAACCTAGCGTGAATAAAGTCAACCGCCTCAAATCACCTTTGTAGCGTGCCAGATTCTCAGTAAAATTCAACCTGAAGCGGAACTGATCGTGACCTTTTCAAGAAAGGGCGCCGATCGGCAACGCCTGTGTTGGTTGAAGGATAATCGCCCCAGGGAGGACCGCATGCCTGAGATCATTACGGAATCGAAGCTGCGCGCAATGCTGATGGATCCGGACACGCCGGACAGCGAGATTGCGCCGTATCTGATGGATAGCCGGCGGGACAGCGGGAGCTTCGCGCCCGTCGTGATCCCGAACCCGGCCTTCGTGACCCCCTCGGCCGAAGAGGGCGCGGTTCTCCTCAACAGCGTGAACCGCCTCTCCCGCTGGCGGCGGGGCAAGGCCTACCGGCGCAAGCTGAAGGACTGGACCGGGCCGAAGCTGGTCAGCGAGGGGGACAGCTGGTTCCAGTACCCGCTGATCCTGGAGGACGTGATCGACCAGCTCGGCGACCGCTATGCGATCCGCAGCCTCGGCGCGGCCGGGGACCTGATCTCGGACATGGACGAGCAGGACGAACTGATCGCCACCATCGCGGCGGAGAAGCCGGATGGTGTGCTCCTCTCCGGCGGGGGCAACGACCTGCTGGGCGAAGGACGGCTGGTGCGGGCGCTTGCGCCGTTCGACCCGGATTTCGAGATCGAGGACTATGTGACGGAGGACTTCGAGCAGACGCTCGTGGATGTCGTCAGCCTCTATCGGAGCATCCTGCAGCGCGTGGCCACCAGCTTCCCGGGCCTGCCGGTCTTCGTGCACGGCTACGACCATGCGCTGCCGGCACGGGGGCGGTGGCTGGGCAAGCCGCTGGAGCGGCTGGGGATCACGGACCCGCACCTGCAGCGCGCGCTCGTCGCCCATCTCGTGGACCGGTTCTACGACGAGCTGCAGAAGCTGGCGGCGGAGCCGGGGCTGGCCGGCATGCTGGAGATCATCGACTGCCGGGGTGTGGTGCAGGGCGACTGGCATGACGAGCTGCACCCGACGGATGAGGGCTATGCGCGGGTCGCCGATCTTTTCCACGCGCGGATCGAGGCGCGGCTTGGCGCCGTGGCGCTGGAGGCGATGGCGCCACAGCTCTTCGCCGAGGGCGGTATCTCGGCCGCGGCCGCGGCGGCGGAGCGGATGGCCGCGACCATGAGCGACGACATGCTGGTGGCCGAGATCGGCCGGCGCGCGACGCTGACCTCGGTCGATCCCTCCCGGGCCGTGGCGCTGGAGGCGAGCGTTTCGGAAGCGGCGCTGGAGGGCGTGGGGGACTTCTTCCACCGCATCGGCAAGCGGCTTCTGAAGCGGCTTCACCGGGAGCTTTACCAGCTCCTCTGCGGCGATGGGGACGAGGACAAGAAGGACCGCAAGGCGCTTGGCGATGCGCTGAACCTCGGCCCCGCCGCCGTGGCCGCGGCGCTCGTCCAGCTCCTGACCGTCAGCTTCGGGCTCGCGCCCGCCGTCGCCACCGTGGTGGCCGCGGTGCTGATGAAGCGCGTGCTTGGCCCGACCCTCGAGGAGACCTGCGCGGTTTG
>JBCBHB010000262.1:0-4910 GCA_038526025.1 Pseudomonadota bacterium | reverse complement strand
GCCCGGCTGGAGCCAGGCGGGCGACGTGCTCGAGATCGCCGTCGCGGGCCTCGGCACCCAGCGCTGCCGCATCCTGCCCGCCTGAGCCGACCCGCAGGCGCCTTGCCGGGGCGCGGCTGGCGGGCGGGCCGCTGAGGCCCGTCAGGGCCGAAGCCGGGGCGACCAGACAGCCCGCCCTTGCCCTCGCGCGTCTCCCCGCCACAGGGTAGGGCACACGGCGGAGGGAGCGCATGACCGACACGACCCACGATCTCGTCCTCACGGGCGCCCGTCTGCTCGATCCCGCCGAGGGGCTGGACACCCAGGCCGACATCGCCTTCGCCGATGGTCGCATCGCCGCCATCGGCACCGGCCTCAGAGGCACGACGCGCCGGGACTGCACCGGCTTCATCGTCACGCCCGGACTCATCGACCTGCACACGCATGTCTACTGGGGCGGCAGCGCGCTCGGCGTCGACCCGCTCGGCTACGCATGCAAGACCGCCGCCGCCACGCTCGTCGACACCGGCAGCGCCGGCCCCGGCAACTATGCCGGCTTCGCGGCCCATGTGATTGCGCCCTCCCCCGTGCGCATCTTCGCCTATCTCCATGTCTCCATCGCCGGCGTCTATGCCTTCAGCCGGGAGGTGATGGTGGGCGAGAGCCGCAACCTAGCCCTCTTGTCCCCCCGCGAAGCCGTGCGCGTCGCCCGCGAACACCCCGAAACGGTGATCGGCATCAAGATCCGCCTCGGCCGCCGCACCTCGGGCGACCACGGCCTCGCCCCCCTCGCCTACGCCATGGACGTGGCCGAGGCGACGGGCCTGCCCATCATGGCGCATATCGACGAGGCGCCGCCCCGCTACGAGGACCTCTGCGCCGCGCTCCGCCCGGGCGACGTGCTCACCCACGCCTTCCGGCCCTTCCCCAACACGCCCATGGATGCGAGCGGGCGGGTGCGCGATGCAGTGCTCGACGCCCGCGCCCGCGGCGTGATCTTCGATATCGGACACGGGCAAGGCTCCTTCGCCTTCGCCACCGCCCGCGCCATGCTGGCCGCCGGTTTCGCGCCGGACGTGATCAGCTCGGACGTCCACGCCCTTTGCATCGACGGGCCGGCGCACGACCTCGTCACCACCATGACCAAGTTCCTGCATCTCGGCATGGACCTGTCCGACATCGTGCGCGCCTCAACCGCGGCACCCGCCGCCGCCGTCCGGCGCCCGGAGATAGCGCGCCTCGCCGTCGGCGCCCCAGGCGATGCCTCGCTCCTCGCGCTCGAGGAGGGCAGCTTCACGCTCAGGGACGTGCGCGGCGAGACCGAAACGGCGTGCCAACGCATCGCCGCCCGCGGCCTCGTCCTCGGCGGCGCCTGGCACGACGCCGGTCCGGTGGCGGCCTAGCGCCTGAAAGTTGGAGGTGTCCCGGGCGCGACCCGGGCGCCAGCGTTCAGGCCCAGGGGCGCCGCACCTCGGCAAAGGCTGCCCAGCGCGCACGGGCCGCCTCCCAGTCCCGCGCCGCATCGGCGTTCGCAGCCCCGATCAGCCGGCCGGCGGCGCGCGCGGCCACAGGGTCACCTGCCGCGGGAGACTCAACCGAAAGGAACAGGGCTTCGGCCATGGCCGCGTCGTTGAGGCTGCCGAAGAGCGTCTGCAGCCCCTTGAGGGGCTTCAGCAACCGCTTCACCGCCTTCTCCGGCCAGGAGGGTGCGGTGAACTCCAGCATGTAGCGGAGCGCCTTCAGCGTCTTGCGGAGCTCGTGCCGCGCTTCGATGTCGAGCGCCTCGATCCCTGCCTTGCCCGCCTTCGCCCGCTTCGCTGCCTTCGCATCAGCAGCCTTCATCGCTTCCGCCGCCAGCGCGGCGAAGGGCCGGGCCAGCCGCGCCGTCTGGTCATGGTCCGCCGGGTCGAGCCAACCGCGCAGCGCGACGAACTCCGCCAGATCGAACAGGAACGCCGTCACCCGTGCGCCGGCCAGCGTTGCCCGCAGCCGCACCCGTTCCTCCGCCGCTCGCGCCGTAAGCCCCGCGGCGAGGGGCACGAAGCCGGGCTCGTCGGGTGCTTTCGCCGCCGCGGGCTCCACGAGATCCGCCAGCGCCACGTCGAGGTCGCGGAGCCGGCCCGCCTCGCCGCCAAGCCACTTCGCCTCCGCCTCGATGGCCCTGAAGCGCTGCCCGTCGAAGGCAGGCCGCATCAGCTTCAGCGCCGAGCGCAGGCGTCGCAGGCCGACGCGGAGCTGGTGCGGTCCCTCGGGGTCGTCTCCCGCCTGCACCGCCTCCACATTCGCCGCGATCTGGGCGAAGCACTCGGCCAGGATCTCACGCCCCGCCCCCTCCACCGTTGAGTCCGGCGATATCGCGGGCGCCTCGGCCGTGCGCGGGCGCGCAGGCGGCACCGCCGCGTCGCCCGCGGCCAGCCGCCGCCCCCGCCCCGCCTTGTTCAACGTGGAGAAGCGAAGGGGGCCTTCGGGAAAGAGGTTCCGGGCAAGCGCGAAGAGCGCCCCCGGCGGCCCCTCCAGCAGTTCAAGCTCCAGCTCGTCCAGCGCCTCGGCGCGCCCGTCGGCGCGGATCTCGCCGCGATCGAGGGCCACCTCGATGCGCGCGCCCTCAATGGCGACCTCCCAGGTGCTCCGCCGCATCGGGGTCTCGAAGACAGGCGCCAGCGGCAGGCCCGCCGCCGCGGCCTCCACCGCATCGCGCACCACAGGGTCGGGGATCGCCGCAATGTCCACCCGCCCCCCGCGCGAAGGGGTGTCGATCTCCCGCGTCTCGCTCAGGCCCGCGCGCATGGAGCGGCCCGCCTTCACCGTCTGGGTCCAGGAGCGCCCCTCGCGCCTCAGCCGCAACGCGATGCCGGCCGCCGCCAGCCCGCCCTCTGCCGTGTCGAGATAGACGGTGGCGAGCTGGCGCACCTTGGGCGGCGCGCCGTCGGCCGCCGCCGCAATGCGCCGGCGGAGGGCGGTCAACCCCCTGGCATCGACCAACAGTTTGAGTTCGATTTCCTTCATGCGACGCTTTTATGAAGGAAATGCAACATCACGCAAGTCCGTTGTCTAGACAGACCAGCGCTCAGCCGCCATCGCCCACCAAACCCGCCGCAGCAATCGCTGCCAGGCCAGCCGCCTCGTCGTTGTCGGAGGTGTCCCCGGTGATGCCGACCGCGCCGATCACGGCCCCGCCCTCGCCATCACGCACGAGGATACCGCCGGGAACAGGCAGCACGTTGCCGCCGAAGGCCGCTGTCAGCGAGTTCATGAAATAGGCCTGGCTCTCGGCCCGGTTCATCATCGCCCGGCCGCCGAGGCCCACGCCGATGCACCCATAGGCCTTCGCATAGGCCATGTTGAAGCGCAGGTTCGAGGCCCCGTCCTCACGTTCGAAGGCCTTCACGTTCCCGCCCGCATCGAGCACCACCACCGAGAGCGGCTTCAGCCCCATCTCGTGCCCCTTCGCGAGCGTCCCCCGAATAATCTCCCGCGCCTTCTCGAGCGTGATCGCCGTCATCGTCCATGTCCTCCCAGCTTTCTCAGGCGTTGTCCGCTGAGAGACCTATCTGGGAACATGATGACGCGCGAGACCCACGGCACGCCTGGGCCGACCGACAGGCGGGAATGACCTCAGTCGCGGTCCTTCTGACGCCGACAGACCACAAGCCCGGCCATGCCACCGAGCAGCAGCAGCGCGCTCGCTGGCAAAGGCACCTCAGCCGCGAAAACGAGGTTCAGCGTCGGCCCGAAACCGCCCGCGCCGCTTGCATCCCCATCGAAATCCCAGCCATCAATGGAGTCGATCAGCAGCGCAAAGCCAAGCGGCGCATCACCGTCCAGCCAGGCCTGCACAATGGCCGTCACATCGAAAATGGCGCGCTGCTCATCCTCCGGTGCAAATAGGACGTCGGCTGGAAAGAGAGTGGTATCCGCCCCGGGCGTAACGCCATTCCCGAAGCTGTTCCAGGTGGTGTTCTCGTCGAACTCCGAGAGGAGCTGGAACACCGCAACGAGTCCGTCCGTCGTGCTGTTCGTGTAGAATTCGAGCGTGGCAATCTCCAACGCGCGGTCGGAGGGCAGGTTGTCGAGACCATCGAAGGTCACGAGGGCCTGGGTCTCGAAACCGCCGTTGTCCAAGTCCACCACAACATCGGGAAGGTTCGGAAACGCCGTGTCCGGGTTTGCTTCGTCGAGCTGGTTGGTCTGCGCCCCTGTGAGGGACACGAGGTCGCCCATCACATAGTCGACGGAGAGGATCGGCCCGGTGCCACCTGAGCCGGTGTCGTCACCGTCGAAATCCCAGCCGTCCGACGAGTCGTTGAAGAACGCCACACCATTCACCGCATCGCCCGCTTGCCAGTCGCGCACCAGCTGCGTGACATCGAAGGTGTGGAACTGTTCGTCGCCCGGGGAGACGAGCTGCGACGCGGGCGCGGTCTCGGCCTGCGTTCCCAGCGTGACACCGCCGCCGAAGCTGTTCCATGTGCTCGTCGCATCGAAGGGCGTGAGGAGCTGATGCGCCGACACTGTCCCGCTCGTTGAGCTATTGGTGTAGAACGTCATCGTGGCCGAGGTCACGATCGCGCCGTCCGGCAGGTCGAAATCCAGGAAATCGACGAGCGCCTGGGTCTCACCGCCGCCATCGTTGGCGTCTACGGTCACATCTGAAGGATTCGGGAACGCGGTGCCCGGCTGCGTTTCCGTAAGCTGATTGATCAGCACGTTGGTAAAGTCGATTGATGCGGCTTGCGCAGCGCCGCCCAGCACCGCGCAGATCCCGGTGCACAGCACAAGCTTCTTCATTGCATCGCCCCCAATGTCCCCACTGGCGCATGCATTCTCAGAAAACTGTCGCGATCGCAAGCTGCTAGCGGGAAGAAGGGCAGTCTCCATCCCAACCTCAGGCCCAGTCCCCGCCGCGCCGTTCGCAATGCGGTTGGCGCGGC
>JBCBHB010000261.1:0-4912 GCA_038526025.1 Pseudomonadota bacterium | reverse complement strand
ATCACAGCGTCCCCCACAGTCAGGGTCGAAAGCTGCATCTGAGTCTCGGCGATGATGACGGGCTGCGACTCGTCTCCCTGTGGCGCTTCGTCCAGCTCTTCGTCATCCGTCCGCTCGATCACGTAGGACGACGCGGCGATAAGATCAATCGGCTCGCTGGCCTTGGCGTGGTGGTTCTTCAGGCGGCGCTTGTAGCGGCGGATCTGCTTCTCGATGCGCTCGGCCGCTTGCTCGAAGGCCGCATAGACCTCCGGATCGTTCCCTTGCGCCTGCGCGTGCAGCCCTGTGGACAAGTTCACGGAGGCCTCGCAGCGGAAGAAGTTTTTCGGGTCACGCGATAGCACGACATTGGCGCCAGTGGGCCGGTCGAAATACTTCGTGACCGCCTGGGTCAGACGATCCTCGACATGTGCGGTGAGCGCGTCGCCCACGTCCATGTGCTTGCCGGAGACTTTGATGTGCATGGCAACTCCTGCCAGTTCTCGGCCCGCCCATCGGGCGAGCGCGCTTGCTGCCGTGCGCTGTGGGATGTGATTCTGTTCCATGGCACGACTCGTCGGTCTTCCAGACTAGCGCCGACAGAAGGCCAAGGGGAATGGGCGCGAATGTGGCGCTCAGGCGAACGCCTTGAGGCGGCGTCGTTCGACCGAGGAGGGGATACGCAACATCTTGCGGTACTTCGCAACCGTTCGTCTTGCGATATCAATTCCCTCTGCGCGCAGACGGGTGACCAGTTCGTCATCCGAGTACACGGCATCCGCCGGTTCGCCCGCCACCAGCACCTTGAGGCGCTGGCGAACACTTTCGGCCGCGAGATCCGAGTCCTCTCCCACACCGTTCGTGAAGAAGAATCGCAGCTCGAACACACCTCGGGGTGTCGCCACGAGCTTGTTGGCGGCAACGCGACTCACCGTCGACTCATGCAGCCCGGTTTCTTCGGCGACGCGGCGCAGGGTTAGGGGGCGCAGGCCCGAGGGCCCGTCTTCGAAGAATGCGCCCTGGGCGCGGACGATCTCGCGCGTCACGGTCAGGATGGTTTCCGCGCGCTTGGCCATCGATCGCATCAGCCACTGCGCTTCCGAGCGCCGCTCCGCGATCCAGCGATCAACCTCCGTGCCAGCGGCATCGAGGCGCAGGAGGAAGGTTTCATCCATCTGGACGCGCGGCAGCGTGGCCGGGTTGAGCGTGATGTCCCAGCCCCCCGACTGTGTTCGTGTCAGGAGCACGTCCGGCACCCGCGGCGCAGGCTCCTCCGCCCCAAAGCCGGCACCGGGGCGCGGGTCGAGCCGGCGAAGCTCGGCCAGCATCTCGGTGATGTCTTCGCTATCGGCGCCGGTGGCGGCGGCCAGCCGGCGTGCATCCCCCTTCGCCACAAGCTCGAGATTGTCGAGCAGGGCCTGCATCATCGGGTCAAGGCGGTCGCGCTCAGCCAGTTGCAGCGCGAGGCACTCGGCAAGATGGCGCGCGCCCACCCCGGTCGGCTCGCAGCCCTGGACGGCGCGCAGGGCCGCCTCCGCGAGGGAGGGGGGGATAGCCAGCCTGTGCGCCAGCGTATCCAGCGGTTCGCGGAGGTAGCCGTCCTCCTCCAGCGCCTCCACGAGGCATAGCGCCGCCGTTAGCACCGGTCGTGCCAGCTGCGCCTGGCGAAGCTCGGCGGCCAGGTGATCGCGCAGGGACAGTGAGCCGCTTGCATGCTCCGGCAAATCGATGGCCTCGGCGGCGCCCAGCCCGGTGCCGGCCGCGCTGCTCGGCCGGGGCATGTCGTAGAGGTTCTCGCGGGCCAGAGACGTGTCGAAGCTCTCTGCGGCCTTCGTGGGTTCTTCGCCTGGAGCACCTTCTTCAGCGCGCTGGGCGGGTGCCTCACGTTCGCCTGTCCCATCGACCAGCTTCAGGAGGGGGTTCTTTTCCAGCTCCGCCGCAAGGTGGGTCTCGAGTTCCAGGTTCGACATCTGGAGCAGGCGGATCGCCTGCTGCAGCTGAGGTGTCATCACCAGCTGCTGGGTCTGTCGGAACTCGAGGCGCAGGCCCTGCATGGGCAAGCTCTCCGCGTTGCTGGCCCCTGGTGGGGCGCGTGCTCAGATGCGGAAGCCTTCACCCAGATAGACGCGACGCACTGCATCGTCGTTCACGACCTCGGCGGGGGTCCCGCTCATGAGCACGTGACCATCATGCAAGATGTATGCCCGGTCAATAATCTCCAACGTTTCACGGACATTATGGTCTGTAATCAAAACCCCGATGCCCCGGTCCTTGAGATGGCCTACCAGGTCGCGGATATCGCCAACCGCAATCGGGTCGACGCCGGCAAAGGGCTCGTCGAGCAGGACATAGCGCGGGTTGGAGGCAAGGCACCGCGCGATCTCCACACGCCGCCGTTCGCCGCCCGAAAGCGCCGATGCGGGGGCGCGGCGGAGATGGGTGATCGAGAACTCGCCGAGCAGCGAGTCGAGCGACTGCTGGCGCAGTTGCCTGTCCCGGATGGAAAGCTCGAGAACGGCGAGGATGTTGTCCTCGACCGTAAGGCCGCGGAAGATGCTGGCCTCCTGCGGCAGGTAGCCTAGGCCCATGCGCGCCCGGCGATACATGGGCAGGAGCGAGACATCGACGCCATCCACGTGGATCTCGCCCGTATCCGCTGGGATCAGGCCGATCACCATGTAGAAGCAGGTGGTCTTGCCAGCACCGTTCGGCCCGAGGAGCCCCACGACCTCCCCACGCTCGAGGGTGAACGACACGTCCCGCACCACGGGGCGCCGGCGATAGGCTTTGCCGAGCCCGCGGATGATCAGGCCGTCCCCCTCGCGATGGCGCAGCCGTGCGGCAGAGGGGCCCGGTCTGGCCTCCTCTCCGTGCGGGTTCGGGTGGATGTTCATGGGCGTTGGCGTTCAGTTTGTCTGGCTCGGATTGAAGACACTCTTCACCCGGCCGCCCCCGCCCCCGCTCTCCACCCTGCCGGTGCCGGCATCGAGGTTGATGAGGAGGCTCTCGCCATTGATCACGTTGTCGCCCTGCGTGAGGATCACGTCCCCGCCCATGCGCATCGTTCCCGCCACGACGTCATACTCGCCCCAGCGGCCCTTCGCGGTCTCTGCCCCGTTCGAGAGGAGCACGTTGCCCTCCGCCCGCAGGCGCTTGATGGCACCGGTCTCGCCCGACGTATCCTCGCGGTCGTAGTAGACCTCGACGCGGTCCGCCGTCAGCCGCAGCGTGCCCTGCCCGGCGATCACCTCGCCGGTGAAGATGGCTAGGTTGTTCGCCTGCTGCACCTCGAGCGCGTCCGACGTGATCTCGATCGGCTGCGTGTTGTCGTGCTTGAAGCCGCCGAAGGGGCTGTTGTCCTGCGCGTGGGCCGCCAGCGCCGAAAAGGCCAGCGCCACGGGCAGTGCCATCGTCAGAGCATTTCGCAGCATCGTCATCCCCGTCCTCAAAAGGGCCGCCCGCATGGGCGCGACCCTAGCCGTTCTCGTCGGGCGTGAACAGCACGCGTACGCTACCCTCGAAATAGAGCCGCGCGCCGCCAAGGCCCGCTTCGGCGTCGGTGATCGTGAGTTTCTTCGCTTCGATGCTGCCCTGGGGCCCGGTGCCCAGGATGTTGCCGGTCGCCTCTGCACCATTTGTCGCGAGATCCAGTGTGAGGGCCGGGGCGGTGAAGCGATAGCCACCGGAGGTCGTGATCTCCACACCACCGCCGAGGGCCAGCCGCTCCGCCTCCCGGTACATGATGCCGTCGGTCGCCACCGCTTCCAGCACCTGGCCGTTCGCGAGCGTCAGCTTGCCGGTGGGGGCGTCGAGCGCGATCTCCCGCGCCAGCGGCCCGTCCGGTGTTGCCGTGCGGGCGCGGATGGTGAACGGATCGCCGTCCTCCGTCGTACCGGCGAAGCGCGGCTCGTCCAGGCGCAGGCCGGCGCCAAGGCGGGCAATCTCCTCGGCCGTGAGGAGGTCGTCGATGCCCGCGCGTTCCCGCCCCGCCAGAAAGATCGCGGCGATGGCGCAAAGCGCTGCGATCGGTAAGGCAATGCGCAGCACCCGCACGAAGCGGGAGTAGCGCGCGAGCCGCTCCTGGCGCGCCGCGCGGGCCGCTGCCAGTCGCTCCGGCCGGTACTCTCCGCGCAATGCCATCAGCTACCCTCCACCCCGGCACGCAGACAGTCGTGCAGGTGAAGAATGCCGATGGGGCGGCGCGGTGCGTCCGGCTCCGTAACGAACAGAAAGCTCACCTTACGCTGGTTCTGACCGCCGTTCATTTCGGCCAGTGCTTCCTGTGCAAGCTTACCGGGTGCGATCGTTCTCGGATTGGGCGTTGCAATGTCGCGAGCGCGCTTGGTCAGGAGCCCGTCGAGATGGCGGCGAATGTCGCCATCGGTGATCACACCCTCCAGAAGACCGTCGCGATCGACGATACCGATGCCGCCATAGCCCTTCTCGGACATGATGATGAGCGCCTCGGTCATCGGTGCGTCGGCATCCACGAGTGGGAGCCGGTCGTCCCTGCCCATCAGGTCCGCCACGCTCACGAGCTGTGCGCCAAGCTTGCCACCCGGGTGGAAGGCACGGAACCGTTCGAGCGTGAAGGCATGCCGCTCCATCAGCGCCATGGCGAGCGCATCGCCCAAGGCCATCGTGAGTGTTGTCGAGGTGGTTGGGGCCACGGCGCCCGCGCCCTCCGGGGCCGCTTCCTCCGCAGCGGGCAGAACGAGCGCGATGTCCGCGGCTTTGAGGAGCGTGGAGCCAGGTTTCGACGCCACGCCGATGAGCGGGATCGAGAAGCGGCGGGTATGCGCGACGATGTCCGCCAGCTCCCGCGTCTCTCCGGAATTGGAGAGAACGAGCGCCACGTCCTTCTGGGTAACCATGCCGAGATCGCCGTGGCTCGCCTCGGCGGGGTGGACGAACTGGGCAGGCGTTCCTGTCG
>JBCBHB010000260.1:0-4883 GCA_038526025.1 Pseudomonadota bacterium | reverse complement strand
CGATCTGGCGTCACATCCGCCATGATCCCGAAGTAGAAGACGAAGAGGTGCACGGCGATGAGCGGCACGATCAGCCCGTTCTGCTGGCCGAGAGTGACGATCACCGGGGCGAGGAGGGCCGAGACGACGATGTAGTTGGCCGTCGTGGGCAGCCCCATCCCGAGGATAAGGCTGAGCACCGCTGTGAGCACCAGGATGCCCATAATGTGCCCGCCGGAGAGCACCTCCACCACCTCGGCGAGGGCGGTGCCCACACCGGTCTGGCTGACCACACCCACGATCACGCCGGCAGTGGCCGTGGCGATGCCGATGCCGATCATGTTCCGCGCACCGGCCACAAGGCCCTGCACGAGGTCGGACACACCGCCCGCGAACTCGCTCGCGAAGCCCGCGCCGCCCTGCATGAGAGCCGCCAGCGGCCGCTGTGTGACGAGGATGAAGATCATGAAGGCCGAGCCCCAGAAGGCCGAGAGGCCGGGGGAGAGGCGGTCGACCATCAGCGCCCAGACGAGCACGACCACGGGCAGGACATAGTGGAGGCCCGACTTCACGGTCGGCCCCGGCAGCGGCAGCTTGGCGCCTGGCTTGTCGAGGTCCGACATCTCCGGCGTGGGGTGCTTTGTGGAGAGGAAGAGCAGCGCGATGTAGACGGCCGTAAGGAGGCCGAAGACGATGTAGCCGGCCGTCTCGGGGAAGGCGGGGCGGAGCCAGCCCATGCCGTAATAGACGCCGAACGAGATGGCGCAGAGCGCGATCACACCGATGGCGAAGCCCATCAGGCGTTGGACCCAGGGCTTCGGCACATAGGCGCGCTCCATGCCCTGCATGCCGGCCTTCATCGCCTCGAGATGCACGATGTAGACGAGCGCGATGTAGCTGATGACCGCGGGCAGGAAGGCGTGCTTCACCACGTCGAAATAGGGGATGCCCACATACTCGACCATGAGGAAGGCGGCTGCACCCATCACGGGCGGCATGATCTGGCCGTTGACCGAGGATGCCACCTCGACCGCGCCGGCCTTCTCGGAATTGAAGCCGACCTTCTTCATCAGCGGGATGGTGAAGGTGCCGGTGGTAACCACGTTCGCGATGGAGGAGCCGGAGATGAGGCCCGTCATCGCCGAGGAGACGACCGCGGCCTTCGCCGGCCCGCCGCGCATGTGGCCCATCAGGCTGAAGGCGACCTGGATGAAGTAGTTGCCCGCGCCGGCCTTATCGAGCAGCGAGCCGAAGAGCACGAAGAGGAAGACGAAGTCGGTCGACACGCCGAGCGCGATGCCGAAGACGCCCTCGGTGGTGATCCAGTGATGGTTGATCACTTCCGAGAGCGAGTTGCCCTTGTGCGCGATGATCGACGGCATGTAGGGGCCGAGGAAGGTGTAGGCGAGGAACACCGTCGCGACGATCACGAGCGCGGGGCCGAGCGAGCGGCGGGCGGCCTCGAGCAGCAGCATGATGCCGAGCGAGCCGACCACAAGGTCCTGCAGGATCGGCGCGCCGACACGGTCCGCGATCGCCTCGTAGAAGACGAAGAGATAGAGCGCCGATACGGCGCCGAGGATCGCGAGCGCCCATTCCCACGGCGGCACCCGGTCGAGCGGGGAGCCGAGGATGATGGCGGCGGCAACACCGAGCGCGAGGATCGGGATGATGAAGATCACCGCGCCCTCGCCACCGAACATGAAGAGGCAGGCGAGGATGATGGGCACGGCAACGCCCATGCCCGTGCCGGCGGTGGACTTTGCCGACGGGAAGGCGAGGAAGGCGAGGAAGACGGCGAAGGCGAGGTGGATGGACCGCGCTTCGTTGGAGCCGAACACCCCGAATTCGAGGATGAAGGGGATGGGCGAGGCGATCCAGAGCTGGAAGACCGACCAGGCGAGGGCGACCACGAGGATGAGCGTGCTGACCCAGCCGGCAGGGTTTCTGCCGCCCGTGTCGGAGGCCGCAACGAGTTCGTCGATCTCGGCCTGGCTGAGGCCCTGATTGGCAGCGGATTGGTCACTCATCGCGGAGGTCTCCTGCCTTTTGGCCGCGCCGGGTCGTCGCTGGCTCGGCGGATGCCGTCGATGGGGTGGGCGCCGACCCTACGAGAAGCGGTAGGGTGGGTTTTCAACCCACCGTCAGACGTGCGGCGCGCCTGGTGGGGGCGCGCCGCGCTGGCCTCACATCAGGCCGGCTTCCTCGTAGTACTTCTCGGCACCCGGGTGCAGCGGCGCGGAGAGCGCCTTCGAGATCATGTCTTCCTTCGTGAGGTTGGCGAAGGCCGGGTGGAGCTTCTTGAAGCGGTCGAAGTTCTCGAACACCGTCTTCACCACCGTGTAGACCGTCTCGTCCGGCACGTCGGCCGAGGTGACGAAGGTGGCGCGCACGCCGAAGGTGGTCACGTCGCTGTCGTTACCGGTGTACATGCCGCCCGGGATGGTCGCGAAGCTGTAGAACGGGTTGTCGTTCACGAGCTTCTCGATGGCCTCGCCCTCGACGCTCACGATGGTCGACGGGCAGGAGGTGGTGGCCTCCTGGATCGAGCCGTTCGGGTGGCCGACCGTGTAGATGATCGCGTCGACCTTGTTGTCGCAGAGCGCCTGGGCCTGCTCGGACGGCTTCAGCTGCGAAGCGAGGCTGAACTTGTCCATGTCCCAGCCCTTGGACTCGAGCACGACTTCCATTGTGGCGAGCTGGCCCGAGCCCGGGTTGCCCACGTTCACGCGCTTGCCTTCGAGGTCGTCGAAGGTGGCAATGCCGGTGGGGGCATTGGCGATAACCGTGAACGGCTCGGGGTGCACGGAGAAGACGGCGCGGAGCTTGTCGAACTTCTCGCCCTCGAACTTCGAGCTGCCGTTATAGGCGTGGTACTGCCAGTCGGACTGGGCCACGCCCATATCCATGTCGCCCGCCTTGATGGCGTTGATGTTGGCGATCGAGCCGCCGGTCGACGGCGCGGTGACGCGGATGCCGTGCTCGGCCGTGCCGCGGTTCACCAGCTTGGCGATGGACTGCCCGACGACGAAGTAGACGCCGGTCTGGCCGCCCGTGCCGATGGTGACGAAGGTTTCCTGCGCCGAAGCCGCACCTGCCGAAAGGGCAATAGCGCTGGCGAACGCAATGCTGCGTGCGAAAGTCATGGTGGTCTCCTTTTCAGGATCGAGCCGGGTTGGATGTCCGGCTGGTCGAGGCTGTATTCCCTGGTACCGGTCATGCGCGGTTTTGGTCACCGCCGACCGATTTTGTTCTCTTTGCTTGTCTCATAATCATTCAGGGGATTCGGGGGGCCGTCAACAGCAACTCCTGCAGGCAGACCGGGTTTCTGACGCTGCATGGTGGGCAGAGCGGTTCGTTTTCACAGAGTACGAACAGGGCCCGCCTTCCAAAAAACACTGTAAGCTGCGGTTTTATGGAAATCATCGTCTTCGCGCTGGGCTTTGTGTGCCTCATGCTCCTGAGCATTGCGCTGATGGTGCCGCTGGCGAAAAGGTTGGGCCTGCCGCTGCCCGTTACCGTAGCGATGTGCGGGCTGAGCCTCGGCACGCTTCAGCAGCTGCTCGAGTCGGAAGAAGAGAGCGACATGCTCGTGGGCCTCGGCTTCGGGCCCTTCCGGCTGGACGCCTATGACGAATGGCTGCTCTCCGCCCTGGCGCTCGACAGCAGCACGATCCTGATGGTGTTCCTGCCGCCCATGCTGTTCGAGATGGCGCTGGCGGTGAATGTGCGGCGCATGCTCGAGGACTGGGCGACCGTGGTGCTGCTGGCGGTGTTCGCCGTGGCGGCCGCCACGGGCGCCGTGGGGCTGGCCGTGTGGGGCGCGGCCGAGGCCTGGCCCGGCGCGTCGCTCAGCCTCGTCGCCTGCCTGATGCTGGGGGCGGCGGTGGCGACGACGGACCCTGCCGCCGTGATCACCACCTTTCGGGAGATCGGCGCGCCGCGGCGGCTGGTGGCGCTGCTAGAAGGGGAGAGCCTGCTCAACGATGCCGCCGCCATCGCCATCTTCACCGTGCTCCTCGGCATCGCGACGGGTGCAGGGGACTTCGGGAGCGGCCAGGTGCTGCTGTCGTTCATCTATGCGTTCGGCGTAGGCGCGGCGACGGGGCTGGCCGCTGCCTGGTTGGGTGCCCGGCTCTATCCCATCCTCGGTGGCTCGGCCGCGGCGGAGGCATCGGCAACCGTGGCTCTCGCCTACGGCACCTACCTTTTCTCGGAAATCCTGCTTGGAGGCTCCGGCGTCGTGGCCGTCGTTTTCGCGGGTCTAGCCACCGGGTCGCTGGGCTTCGTCCGGATGGGGCCGCAGAACTGGTCGGGCGTCCGCCTCGTCTGGGCGCAGATCGGGTTCTGGGCGAACAACCTCATTCTGCTCCTTGTCGCCCTCATTACCCCGGGCGTGCTGGCTGCGCTGACGGTCGAGGAGCTGCTGCTCGCGGCGGTGGTCTATGTCGCGGCGCTCGTTGCGCGGGCCGTCATCCTGTTCGGCGTGCTGGACCTGATGGAGCGCGCACAGATCAGCGAGGTGATCGAGACGCGGCAGAAGGTTCTGGTGCTTTGGGGCGGTGTGCGCGGGGCGGTCACCCTCGTCCTCGCCCTCTCGCTGGCAGACACCGGCGCGCTTGGGGAAGAGGCGGCGCTGGCGGGTGCGCTGGCGGCGACCTACGCGCTGACCACGCTGGTGCTGAACGCCGGCACGCTTGCCTTCGTGACCCGCCGGCTGGGGCTCGATGCGCTCTCGGAGGCCGATCTGGCACTCCGCGAACGCATCGTCGCGGGCTCCATCGAACGCGTCCGGCAGGTGATCAAGAACCTCGCTCGGCGCCGTGAGTTTGAGCCCGAAGCGCTGGCGGCCGTGGAGCAGGCGCTGCGGCAGGAGCGGCGCGACGTGGCGGGGACGCGCGTGG
>JBCBHB010000259.1:0-4928 GCA_038526025.1 Pseudomonadota bacterium | reverse complement strand
GCCCGAGGGCCTCATCGCCCTTGCCGTTAGCGTGGTGGATTCCGACACGGGCAAGAAGGTGGGCTTCAAGGACTTCCGGGCCGACAGCGCCGCGCGCCGCGGTTTCTGCGCCGGCGGCCGGGACTGTGCGGCCTTCGTCTCCACCCTCGAGCAGGACCTCAAGAGCGGGACGCCGCTGAAGCTGGTGATCGACGTGGCCTCGCGCGAACCGCTCGATGCGCGCGGCATGGCCGGCACCGCGCGTCGCCTCATGATGGCCAGCTCCGTCGCCCTTGGCGGTGTGGACCAGGCGGGGGATCCGCATCATCACCTCAGCATCATCCGCCCGCGGGTTGTGAACGTCGTGACGGCGGACGCGGCCGAGCGCTACTGAGGCGCATGCAGGGTCGGGCGGGGGCGAACCCCGCCCGATTCGCCCGGGCGTTCAGAGGCCGCAGACCTCCCGGAAGACGCTGCGCGCCTTTCCCGTGCCGCGCAGACCGCTGCGGATCATGATCTTGCCCTTGGTGATGATGCGCAGGGCACTGCCGTTCCCGAAATCCTCGAGAAAGCCGCTGGCGAGCGGGATGCTGCCGATGAGTGTGCGGCCGTCCGCATCGAGCACCATGTACGCCGTGTGGCGCCTTACGCCTCCCTTCGGCATCTCGATCTCCAGCGTCACCGGGCTTTCCTGAACGAGATGTTTCGGAAAGCCGCGGGCGGCGATGAGGCTGGCGATCTCTCTCTCGGCGCCGCGCTGACACATGAGTTGCAGCTTGATGCGCCCGAGGGTGACCCCGGTGATGCCGGTCCCGTCGACGAGCACGCGTGTCTGCCACGTATCCGCCTGCCCGCTGGTGGGCCAGGCGGCGAGGCAGGCGAGCAGGAACGCGGTGGCGGCGGCGCGCGGCGGCATCGGGCCTCCTTCTTGCGACTGATACGGCGGGCACCATAGCAGGCACGCACAGAAAAACCCCGCCCGGGTGGGGGCGGGGTTCGCGCAGTCGCCAGTCTGAACGGTGGGGGAGAGCCTCAGCTCTCCTTGCCCTTCACGGCGGCCCAGATCTGCTTGTTGGTGAAGTAGAGCAGCACGGCGAGCACGATGAGCATGAGGAGGTTGCGGACGCCCGCCTCCTTGCGCTCCACGAGCTTCGGCTCGGCCGCCCACATCAGGAACGCCGCCACATCGGCCGCCTCCTGCTCCATGGTCGCCTCGGGCGGCACGTAGGAAGCGGTCTCGGCATCGTCGCCGTAGACAAGGTACTCCACGTCGTCGCCATAGAGCGGCGGGGCCATGTTGATGAGGCCACCGGCCATCACCGTGTTTTCGTAGAGGATGGTGCCGGCCTGCTCGACCTCCTCGCCCGTGTAGCCGAGGAGCAGCGAGTAAATGTACTCCGGCCCGCCGATGCCGTTCACCAGCTGGTCGATGCCGGTGCCGTAGGGGCCGTGGAAGCCCGCGCGGGCCTTCGCCAGGAGCGACATGTCGGGCGCGCCGACTGCATCGTTCTTGGGGAAGTTGTCCGAAGGCTTGCCCTCGCGCATCTCGCCGGTGATCGGGTCCTCGACCATGTACTGGGCCGCGATGGCGCGGACCTGCTCTTCCGGGAACTCCGGCCCGCCGGGCTCGCCCAGCGCGCGGAAGGACACATACTGCATGCCATGACAGCCGGCGCAGACGTTCTGGTAGACTTGGAAGCCACGCTGCAGCTGGAAGCGGTCGTAGGACCCGAAGGGACCCTCGAAGCTGAAGTCGTAGTCCGTGACCTCGCCCGCGCCGCCGGCGGCGAGGGCCGCCCCGGGAAGGGCGGCGGCCAGGACCATGGCGCTCAGAAGTTTGCGGAACATGTTCGTTCTCTCCTTGTCAGCGCTTATTCGGCCGGGGTGGCGGTGCCACCGGCGGTGCCGTTCCCGAAGGTGGGGCCGACGCCGGCCGTCTGGCCCGAGCCGGTGCCCACGATGAAGCCGCCGTTATGGCCGATGGCCGGCGCGTCCGGATGGTCCTTCTTGTAGGCTTCCTCGACCGTTGCCGGCTGCGGCTCGGGTGTCTCGAGAATGCCCAGCACCGGCAGGATCACCAGGAAGTAGGCGAACCAGTAGATGGTGCCGATGAGCGAGATGGTCGGCACGAGGCCCTCGGCCGGCATGCCGCCAGCCCACATAAGGACGAAGAAGTCCACGATCAGCAGCCAGAACCAGACCCGGAACATCGGCCGGTAGCGGCCCGAGCGCACGCGGCTCGTGTCGAGCCACGGGGCGAGTGCCATGATGATGATCGAGCCGAACATCGCGATGACGCCACCGAGCTTACTGTCGATGAACAGGATGTCGAAATCGATGGCGCGGAGCATCGCGTAGAACGGCAGAAAGTACCATTCGGGCACGATGTGCGACGGCGTCACCAGCGGGTTGGCTTCGATGTAGTTGTCCGGGTGGCCGAGATAGTTCGGCATGAAGAAGACCATCACCGTGAACAGGATCAGGAACAGCACGAGGGCGTACATGTCCTTGATCGTGTAGAACGGGTGGAAGGGCACCGTGTCCCGCTTGGTCGTCTCCACGTCCGACTTCCGGATGTTCACGCCGTCCGGGTTGTTGTTGCCGGTGGTGTGGAACGCCCAGATGTGCACGACCGTGAGGCCGAGGATCAGGAACGGCATCAGGTAGTGGAGCGAGAAGAAGCGGGTCAGCGTCGCGTTGTCGACCGCCGGTCCGCCCACGAGCCAGGTCTGCAGCGGCTCGCCGATCAGCGGCAGCGCCGAGAAGAGGCCGGTGATGACGGTGGCGCCCCAGAAGGACATCTGGCCCCAGGGCAGCACGTAGCCCATGAAGGCGGTGCCCATCATCAGCAGGTAGATGAGGATACCGATGATCCACGTGATCTCGCGCGGCGCCTTGTAGGAGCCGTAGTAGAGCGAGCGGAAGATGTGGGCGTAGACCGCGATGAAGAAGAACGAGGCGCCGTTCATGTGGATGTAGCGGATGAGCCAGCCGCCGTTCACGTTGCGCATGATATGCTCAACGGAGGCGAAGGCGTGGTCCACATGGGCCGTGTAGTGCATCACCAGCACGATGCCGGTCACGATCTGGATGACGAGGAAGACCGTGAGCATGACGCCCCAGATCCACATCCAGTTGAGGTTCTTCGGGGTTGGGAAGGCGATGAAGTCGAACGCCATCCGCACGACCGGCAGGCGGTCGTCGATCCATTTCTCGGCCGTGGTTTTCGGCTCGTAATGGTCCTGGGGGATACCGGACATCTAGACGTTCCTCCTCAACCGATCTCGATGGTGGTGTCGTCAATCATGGCGACCGCGGGCACGTCGAGGTTCCGCGGGGCGGGACCTTTGCGGATGCGGCCCGATGTATCGTAGTGGCTGCCGTGGCAGGGGCAGAACCAGCCGTTGTAGTCCCCCGCCCCGTCGCCCAGCGGCACGCAGCCGAGATGGGTGCAGACGCCGAGCATCACGAGATACTTGCCCTCGGGATCGAGCGCGCGGTCCTCATCGGTCTGCGGATCCTTGAGATCCGACATCGGGACCTCGCGCGCCTCGGCAATCTCCTCCGGCGTGCGGTGGCGGATGAAGACCGGCTTGCCCTGCCAGAGCACGCGGACCTGGCTGCCCTCGGCAACGTCGGCGATGCTGGTACGGATTTTAGCCAGGGCGAGAACGTCCGCCGACGGGTTCATCTGATCCACCAGCGGCCACACCGCGGCGCCACCAATGACCACCCCAGTCGCTGCCGTGGCAACGAAGAGGAAGTCGCGGCGTCCGTCGTCGTGTTCGGTCTCGGTCTCGGCCATGCCAAACTCCTGATCTTGCGGGCGATGCGTGCGCACGCATCGCGGCTTGCTTTCTCGGCTGAGTACCTAGCCAAGGGTATGCCAATGGTCCAGCACTCAGCACGCCGCATGATGCCGCAGATTGCCTTCTAATGCGTCATCGCTTGAGGTTTTCCGCCAGAAAGGTTGCTCTTTCGGCATGCATGGCCGCGTGGCTTCGGGCAGCGGCGGCTGCGCGCGCTGCCTGGGCCATCGCCGGGAGGGCCGGGCGCATGGCTGCAGCCTCGACGAGAAGCGCTGCGAGGGCGTCCGGATCGTCGATGGGAAAGAAGCGGCCGGTGCTTCCCTCGGTCACGAGCCCCTCGGTCCCGGGCGTCCGCGATGTGAAGCAGGGCAGGCCCTGGGCGAACGCGTCGTAGACGATGCGGGGCTGCTCCGCGCGGCGGTTGGCGATCAGGATCGCATCGTGCTGCCCCATGAAATCGAAGAACGGCGCGCCGTATGGCAGGGGCGCGTGGAAGCGCGTGGCGATTCCCTCCCGAAGCACAGCGGCGAAGACGGCCACGCGCTCTGCCATCTCGCCCGCGCCGATGAAGTGCACCTCGAGCTGGTCGCCGCGCGCCGCGAGTGCCGGTTCGGCGCGTTCGATTGCGGCGAGGATGGTGTCAAGGCCCTTGTCCGCGGTCATGCGCGCGGGGACGAGCAGGCGCACGGGTTCGCCTGCGCGGGCGGCGAGACGTGTCTCCAGGGTGGGGTCTGGGACGATCTGCGCCTCATCGACCCAGACGGCTGGGGCGACAAGGGTGCGATCTGCGCCTCCATAGTAATCCCGCCGGTAGCCGTCATGCGTGAAAATGCGGATATCGGCCGCGCGCAGGCAGCGGCGTGTGAGAAACCCGTTGAGGCTATGGGCAAGGCGTTGGCGGCGCGTCGCCCGCCCGTAGGCCGCGGCCCCGCCTTCGATGGCCCAGGGGGACGACTCCATCAGCACGATCCACTGGAACCGCCGAAAGGGGCGGAGGAGGAGGATGAAGTACGAATGCGGGTACGCCCAGCCCGCGGTCCCCGAATGCACGATCTCCGACCGCCAGACCGCGCGCGCCATCGAGAGCGCATTGGGTATGAGGTTCGCGAGCACTGAGCCCCAGCCGCCGTCCCGGCGGAG
>JBCBHB010000258.1:0-4929 GCA_038526025.1 Pseudomonadota bacterium | reverse complement strand
ATCGCCGCACTGCCCGTGTCGCCCGACGTGGCAGTGCGGCGATGGAAGCCTTCCGCGGCCTCGAGCGGGTGCGCGTGGTGGTGCTCTACCCCCATGGGCGCGTGAGCGATGTGCAGCGGCGGCAGATGACGACACCGTCCGAGGGCAATGTGCATGCCTTCGCCGTGGACGGCACGTTCGACGACTGCCAGGCGCTGGTGAAGGCCATGTTCAACGACCATGGCTTCCGGGACGAGATGCGCCTCGGCGCGGTCAACAGCATCAACTGGGGCCGCGTGCTGGCGCAGGTGGTCTACTACTTCTCCTCCGCCGCAGCCCTCGGCGCGCCGGACCGGGCGGTGAGCTACAGCGTGCCCACCGGCAATTTCGGAGACATTCTGGCGGGCGACGTGGCGCGGCGCATGGGGCTCCCGGTGGGCCAGCTGGTGATTGCGACGAACGAGAACGACATCCTGCACCGGACCCTGGCCGAGGGCGTGGGCGCGCCTGAGCCGGTGGTGCCGACCATCGCACCCTCGATGGACATCCAGGTGAGCTCGAACTTCGAGCGGCTGCTCTTCGAGCTCTATGGGCGCGATGGTGCTGCGGTGGCGACAGCCATGGCGGAGCAGAAGGCCGGCAAGGCGCTCACGCTGCCGCAGGGGGCGCTGGAGGAACTGCGCGAGGGCTTCGCGTCGGACCGCGCGAGTCGGGCGGAGACGATGTCGATCATCCGGCGCCTGCGTGACGAGACGGGCATGGTGCTCGACCCGCACACGGCCATTGGCGTGAAGGCGGCGGAGAGCCGGCGGGGCGACGCGGCGACGCCCATGGTCACGCTCGGCACGGCCCATGCGGCGAAGTTCCCCGATGCGGTGGCGGAGGCCTGCGGGGTGCACCCGGCGCTGCCGCCGCATATGGCGGACCTTTTCGAGCGGCCCGAGCGGATCACGCCTGCGCCGAACGATCTGGCGGCCGTGGAAGCCATGATCCGGGACCGCTGCGGCATGGCGGGTGCCGGCGCATGAGCACGGTGGCGCTGACGGAGCTTTCCAACGGTTTTCGCGTGGTGACGGAGCGGATCGAGGGCCTGCGCTCCGCCTGCATCGGCATCTGGATCGAGGCGGGCTCGCGCCATGAGACCGCGGAGGAGAACGGGATCGCCCATTTCCTCGAGCACATGGCGTTCAAGGGCACGGGGCGGCGGAGCGCGCAGGCGATTGCCGAGGAGATCGAGGATGTGGGCGGGCATCTGAACGCCTACACATCCCGCGAGCGGACGGCCTTCTACGCCCGCGTGATGGGGGAGGACGTGCCCCGCGCCCTCGACATCATCGCGGATATCCTGCTGGATCCCGCACTCGACGCAGCGGAACTGGAGCTCGAGCGCGGCGTGATCCTGTCGGAAATCGGCCTCGCGCATGACACGCCGGACGACATCATCTTCGACTGGCTGCAGGAGACGGCCTTTCCGGGCCATGCGCTCGGGCGGCCGATTCTGGGTACGCCCGAGGGGGTGGGCCGCTACGGGCGGGAGGCGCTGGCGGGCTTCATCGGGCGGCACTACCGGCCCGAGCGCATGATCCTTTCGGCGGCGGGCGATGTGGACCATGCCGAGATCGTGGGCATGGCGGAGCGGCTTTTCGGGGCGATGGAGCGGGGCGTGGCGGCGGAGGAGGCGCCCGCCTGCTTCACCGGCGGCGAGCACCGGGTGGTGCGAGACTTCGAGCAGGCGCATTTCTGCCTCGGCCTGCAGGCGCCCGGGTACCGCGACGGGCAGCATTACTCGTCGCAGATTGCGGCCATGGCGCTGGGTGGCGGCATGTCCTCCCGCCTCTTCCAGGAGGCGCGGGAGAAGCGCGGGCTCTGCTACACGATCTTCGCCCAGGCTGGCTCCTACGCGGAGACGGGGTTGCTCACGGTCTATGCCGGCACCTCGGCCGAGGCGCTGGGCGGGCTGGTGCGGCTCACGGCCGATGAGCTGCACCGTGCGGCCGAGGACCTGACGGCGGCGGAGGTGGAGCGGGCCAGGGCGCAGGTGCGCGCCGGGCTGGTGATGGGCGTGGAGGGTGCCTCGGCGCGGGCGGAGCGGCTGGCCGGCTCCGTTGCCATCTGGGGACGGCCCGTGCCGCTCGAGGAGACGCTGGAGCGTGTCGCTGCCGTGAGCGTGGACGAGACACGGGCAGCTGTTGCGGCCTTCCTCGCCTCTCCGCCGGCGCTGGCGCTCTACGGGCCCGTGAGCGCGGCAGACGATGCGGCGAGCCTTGCCGCGCGCCTTGCCGCCTGAGCATGGGAGATGCGGCGCGTGGCGGCAGGCAGCGGGCCACAGGCGGGGGGACGGGGACCTCGCGCAAGATGAGCGTGAACCCCTTCGCCGCGGTGTTCGCGCGCCGGGGGCGTCCGCGCGTTATCATCCCGACCGAGCGCCTGGTGCTGCGCCCGCCCCAGATGGCCGACTATGAGAGCTGGGCATCGCTGCGGCGCGAGAGTGCGGCTTTCCTGAAGCCTTGGGAGCCCGAGTGGGCGCCGGACCATCTGAGCCACCGCGCCTTCCGGACACGCGTGTTCTGGGCCGAGCGGTCGGTGCGGGCGGGCGAGGCGGTGCCGCTCTTCCTCATGCACCGGGAGACGGGCGAGGTGGTCGGCGGTGTCACGCTCTCGAACATCCGGCGCGACCCGGCGCAGGCCGGTACCCTCGGCTACTGGACCGGGGGGCGATATGCGCGCCAGGGCTATATGCGCGAGGCCCTGTCGGCGCTGCGGGACCACGCCTTTGGGCCGATGCGTCTTTCCCGCCTAGAGGCCGCGTGCCTGCCGGAGAACGACGCCTCGCGCCGGCTGCTGGAGCGGGTGGGCTTCAAGTATGAAGGCGTGGCGCAGGCCTATCTCCAGATCGCCGGCCGCTGGCGCAACCACGTGCTCTACGCCGCCCTGCGCATCGACCGGCGGGGCCGCGTCTGACCCCAGGCTCAGGCACCGGGGCGTGGCCGCACAAAGGACATCGCGGCCAGGGCGATAAAGAGACCGACGGCGGCGAGGCTCGTGAGCGTCGCCCCAGGGGCGAGCCCGATGCCGGGAGGGGCAAGGCCGATCAGGGGCGCGACGTTGGCGGCGCGTGCAAGCATGAGGAAGGCGATGGCGATGAACGCGACCTCGGAAAGCGTGAGGTAGGCTGCGGCAAACAACAGCCCGGCGAACAACATGAAGTCGTAGACATGCAGCGGCGCGACGGCGAGGACGCCCGCGACAAAGAGGCTTCCTAGCGCGAGGCGTGTCTCCGGTCTCGCCAAAGGCCCGGCGTGCCGCCGCCAGCACCACCATGTGAAGAGAGCGAGCAGCGCTGCCGTGCCAAGCGTTAGTGGCATCGCGGAGATGTCGCCCAGCCCCGCGCGCCAGAGAAGGTGGCGCAGGCCCGTCGCGGTGCTGGCCGTGTTCTCGGGCGCTTCGCCGTAGAGCATCACGTTCCCGACCCAGTCGCTCAGCGTGCCGATGGGACCCGAGGCCAGAAGTGCGGGCAGCATCGCGGCTGCGCCGATGGCGCCGAGAGCTATCGTGCAGAGGACAGGACGGCGGACGAGTGGCAGCAGCGCGACGAAGTAAATCCCGATGCTGGGCTTCAGCGTGGCGAGGAAGATACCGGCGATCACGGCGCCATCGCTCCGCCGGGCCAGGCCGTAGAGCGCCAGCGCGCCCGCAAGGCAGCCCACGGCCGATGTCTGGCCGAGATCGATTGCGAAGGCTGGTGGGATGGCGAGGCAAAAGGCGCCCGTGAGTGCTACCGGTAAGGCCGCGGGGGCCGCCGGGCGCGCGGCCACCCACACGAGGGCTGCCGATGCAGGTAGAGCGAGCGCCGTCAGCACGCGCCAGATCACCGCCGCCGTGTCCAGCGGGAGAAGCGAGAGCGGGACGGCGATTGGCCACCAATGTGGCGGGTAGTAGAGGCGCTCTGGCCGCAGCCCGCCCGCGTAGGTCGCCTCGACCATGGCCGCGAAGTCGGCACCATAGGCGTTGCCGCCGGACTGCCAGACGCGCCCAGCCGTCCAGATAAACTTGAAGTCCAGCGGATCGTCGCCCGCCAGCGCCTTGAAGCCAAGATACGCGAGGCCGCCCATGAGCAGGAGGGCTGCCCCGAGGATGCTGAGCAGTGCCATGCCCGGGGGCAGGCGCCGCAACCGGGCGGAAAGGGGTGGCTCTGCCGACATGGGTGCCTTGCTGCGTGGTGCTGCGCGTGATTAGCCTGCTGAGCAGCCGCCCGTCTACGCCGTGCCCCCGCTGGAGAGGAGGGCCGCCGAGATTCCGAGCTTGGCGAGGGCGCGTTCCCACTTCGTGTCCTGATCCTCGCCGAACAGCAGGTCGCGATCGGGCTCGCAGGCGAGCCAGCCATGCTCGCGGAGTTCGAGTTCGAGCTGCCCCGGGCCCCAGCCGGCATAGCCGAGGGCAACGAAGCGGGCCTTGGGCCCTTCGCCGCTGGCGATGGCGTGCAGCACCTCGAGGGTCGCGGTCATCGAGACACCATCCTCGATGCGGAGCGAGGCGTCGTCGGCATGATAGTCGTCGGAGTGCAGAACGAAGCCCCGTCCCGTCTCGACCGGTCCGCCGACGCGGATGGGCTCGGCTCCGATCTCCTCGGGCAGCGGGATCGAGAGCTTGCCGAAGAGATCGGCCATACAGACACCATCCGCCTCGCGATTGATCATCAGGCCCATCGCGCCGTCGCCGGAATGGGAGCAGAGATAGACGAGGCTGCGCTTGAAGCGCGGGTCGGGCATCGTGGGCATCGCGATGAGGACTTGGCCCGCGAGGAAGCGTTCGGCCGTGATGCCGCCGGGGTTTGGATCGTCTGAGGTCATGGCATCGATGTTACGTCTTAGGGTTGTGAGTGCAATGGCTTCACGAAATCGAGAAGTGCGGCGGGCATGGCTTTCGCCTATCTGAAAAGCATGAGCGGAA
>JBCBHB010000257.1:0-4931 GCA_038526025.1 Pseudomonadota bacterium | reverse complement strand
GCCTGGTAGTAGCCGCCATGCTCCGCCTGCGCGACCCAGTTGGTGCCGAAGCGGACGGCACCTACGAGGCCTGCGGGCTCGACGTCACCATTGAAGCGGGCGGCCCTCAGGTTAACGGCCGCGCGCTCATGATCGCCGGCAAGCTCGACGCCTATATGGGCGGCAACATGCTCCAGCCCTTCCTCGCCATCGAGGAGGGCATCCCCATCATCGTCGTCGCCGCGAACATGCAGAAAGAGCCCCAGGTCATCATGACCCATCCGGGCAAGGTCGCCACCTTCGAGGAGATCGGCCCCGAGGGTCTCACCATCTTGGCCGGCGATGGCGGCTTCCAGACCTACTACCCGTTCTTCGTGGAGACCGCCGGCTGGAAGCGCGAGAACCGCGAGCCCTACACCTTTAACTCCGCCCCCTTCATCGCGGACGAGAACAAGGCGCAGCAGGGCTACGTTACCTCCGAGCCCTACGCGATCGAGCAGGCCGCAGGCTGGAAGCCCGATGTCTGGCTGCTGGCGGACTATGGCTTCGAGAGCTACGCCACCACCATCGAGATGATGAAGCCTTTCGTCGAGGAGAATGCGGAGGTGGTGCAGTGCTTCGTCGATGCCACCGCCGAGGGCTGGTACAACTACCTCTACGGGGACAACGCAGCCGCCAACGCGCTGATCAAGAACGATAACCCGGACATGACAGACGGCCAGATCGCCTTCTCGATCCAGGCGATGAAGGACTATGGCATCGTCGACAGCGGCGACGCGCTCGAACTCGGCATCAACGCGATGACCAACGAGACCATGACCAAGTTCTTCGAAATCATGGTGGGCGCGGGCGTGATCGGCTCGGACCTCGACTACAAGTCCGCCTACACGCTCGACTTCGTCAACAAGGGCGTCGGCCTCGACATCAAGAAGAAGCTGACCGACGGCTGACCCTGTGGACGGTGCGGGCACGACAGCGCCGCTCCTGACCATCGGGAACGTCTCGAAGGTCTTCGGCGGACAGGTAACGGCGCTGCGCGGCATGAGCCTCGCGCTCGGGGAGGGGGACTTCGTCTCCCTCCTCGGCCCATCCGGTTGCGGCAAGTCCACGGCGCTGCGTCTCATCGCAGGCCTCACCTCGCCCACCAAGGGCCAGATCCGCTGGCGCGAGGGTGTGGAGCCGGATCTCGGCGTGGTCTTCCAGGAGCCGACGCTCGCGCCCTGGTCCACCGTCTTCGGCAATGTCTGGTTGCCGCTGCGCCTTCGCGGCGTATCGAAGCGCGCGGCGCGCGATCAGGTCGAGGCGGCTATCGCTTCCGTGGGGCTCGCCGGGTTCGAGAGCGCCTATCCCCGCGAGCTCTCGGGCGGCATGAAGATGCGCGTCTCCATCGCCCGCGCCATGGTTACGAAACCCCGGCTGCTGCTGATGGACGAGCCCTTCGCGGCGCTCGACGAGATCACGCGCTTCAAGCTCAACAACGACGTGCTGGCCCTGCAGCAGAGCCTGGGCTGCACCGTTGTCTTCGTCACGCATTCGGTCTTCGAGAGCGTCTTTCTCTCAAGCCGCATCGTCGTGATGGCCGCCCGCCCTGGCCGCGTGGTGCACGACATG
Organism: Pseudomonadota bacterium; assembly: GCA_038526025.1. Classification (GTDB taxonomy): domain Bacteria; phylum Pseudomonadota; class Alphaproteobacteria; order Rhodobacterales; family Rhodobacteraceae; genus Thermohalobaculum. Next base: position 3,341 of record JBCBHB010000257.1, on the reverse strand, counting down.
CCCAACGACGCCCCCTATCCCCGCGGCGAGGCCTTCCGCACCAGCCACGACTATGTTGAACGCTGCCGCACCGTCTCCGCCGCCCTCCGCGACGCCATGGAGCTGGGCGCGGGACACGAGGAACACTGATGGCCGACACCACGCTCCCGCCGGACGCGCCCGAGGCGCCGGAGATCGATCTCGACGAGCTGAAGCGCATGCGCCAGCGGCGCAACGAGCGCATCGGCGCCTGGGTGCTGCCGATCATCGTCGTCGCGGCCAGCATCGGGGCCTGGGAGCTGATCGTGCGGATCAACGAGATCCCGCACTACATCTTGCCCGGGCCTGGCCGTGTGGGTGAGACGCTGCTGGAGGACTGGCCGATCCTGTGGGACGCGCTGCTGGTCACCCTGCGCGTCACGATGCTGGCCCTCGCCACCGCCATCATCGCGGGCGTCGGCCTCGCCATCCTCTTCTCGCTCTCGAAATGGATCGAGATGTCGCTCTTTCCCTACGCGGTGATCCTGCAGGTGACGCCCATCGTCGCCATCGCGCCGCTGATCCTGATCTATATCGACAGCAAGATCGTGGCCTTGGTAGTCTGCGCCTGGATCGTGGCATTTTTCCCGGTGCTCTCGAACACGACGCTGGGGCTCAATTCGGCCGACCACAACCTGCGCGATCTCTTCCGCATCTACGGCGCCTCTAAATGGCAGACGCTTCGGCACCTGCAGATCCCCTCGGCGATGCCCTACTTCCTCGCGGGGTTGAAGATCGCCGGCGGGCTCAGCCTGATCGGCGCCATCGTGGCCGAATACGTTGCCGGCACATCCGGCACCGGCGCCGGGCTGGCGTTCCGCATTCTCGAGGCAGGCTACCGGCTCAACATCCCCCGCATGTTCGCCGCCCTGCTGCTGATCGCGCTCACCGGCGTCGTGATCTTCGCCATCACCTCGCTCATCCATCACCTGCTGCTGCGGAAGTGGCACGAGAGCGCGGTGAGGCGCGAGCGATGAGGGACGCTGCCGCGGCCTGGCCCAGCGGCCCGCTCCGCCTCGACAACGTGCTGGTTCCCGCAAGCGCCTCGCCCGCCGGCCCCACACCGCTTGGCGATACGGACGGCTTCACCCGCGTCAGCATCGCCATCCGCGACGGCCGGTTTGCCGAAGCGCGGGGCGACGAGGCGGTGCTCGACATGGGTGGCGCCGTGCTGCTGCCGGCCTTCGTCGATTGCCACACCCATCTCGACAAGGGCCATATCTGGCCCCGCTGCCCCAACCCGGACGGGACCTTCATGGGCGCGCTCGAGGCCGTTCGCGCGGACCGGACAGTGCATTGGACGCAAGCCGATGTGGCCGCCCGCATGGGCTTCTCGCTGGAGGCCGCCTACGCCCACGGCACCACCGCCATCCGCACCCATCTCGACAGCGGCGACCACCGGATGGAGACGAGCTGGGCTGCCTTCGCCGAGGCGCGCGACGCCTGGGCCGGCCGGATCACCCTGCAGGCTGCCGCCCTCACCACGCTCGAGGAGGTCCATTCCGACGCCTTCGAGCGCATCGCCGATCTCGTGGCTGCCCATGGCGGGGTGCTCGGCGCGGTCACCTACCCGCTGCCGGACATGGCCGTCCGTCTCGACCGGTTCTTCCAACTCGCCGCCGAGCGGGGCCTCGACGCGGATTTCCATGCCGACGAAAGCCTCAACCCCGAGAGCAACACGCTTCTCGAGATCGCCGAGGCGCGGCGCCGCAACCGCTTCGAGGGCCGCGTTCTCTGCGGCCATTGCTGCAGCCTTTCCATCCTGCCCGAGGACGAAGCCGACCGCACCATGGACAAGGTGGCCGAGGCGGGGCTCGACATCGTCTCGCTCCCCATGTGCAACATGTATCTGCAGGACCGCCATGCGGGCCGCACCCCGCGCTTTCGGGGTGTGACCCTGGTGCATGAGCTCAAGGCGCGCGGCGTCAACGTCTCCTTCGCGTCCGACAACACGCGGGATCCGTTCTATGCCTATGGCGACCTCGACATGGCCGAGGTGATGCGCGAGGCGAGCCGCATTGCCCATCTCGACCACCCGGTGGCGGACTGGCCGGCGAGCTTCGCGGCCAACCCCGCCCGCGCCCTTGGGCTGCGGGCCGGCACCCTTGGCCAAGGCGCCCCCGCCGACGCCGTGCTCTTCCCCAAGGCCGGCGGCTGGACGGCGCTCAATGCGCGCCCCCATACGGATCGCATCGTGATCCGTGACGGCCGGCCCATCGATGCCGTCCCGCCGCCCTACACCCGGCTCGACCCGGCCATGATTGCCGAGACGGAGACCTCATGACCATCACACCCCGCGCCGCCCCCGAGGCGCTCGCGGCCGCGAAGGCCGCTCTTGCCCCGCTCGAGATCGACGATCACCCCGCCACTGTGAAGCAGAAGAGCCGGGATTTTTTCTGGTACTCCCCCGTCCTCAAGGCCCGGCTCGACGACGTGACCGCGGATTTCGTGGTGGCGCCCAAGAGCGTCGAGGAGGTCGTCGAGGTCATGCGCGTGGCCTTTGCGCACGACATCCCCGTCACGACCCGCGGTGCTGGCACCGGCAATTACGGCCAGGCCATGCCGCTCGCGGGCGGGATCGTGCTCCACATGAAGCACATGAACCGCATCCTCGAGCACGCGCCGGGCCGCATCCTCGCTCAAGGCGGCATCATTCTCGCGGATCTCGACCGGCAGACGCGGGCGGAGAGCGGGCAGGAGCTTCGCATCCATCCCTCCACGCACGGCACCGCGTCGCTCGGCGGGTTCATCGCCGGGGGCTCGGGCGGTGTCGGCTCCATCCGCTGGGGCGGGCTGCGCGCCACGGGCAACATCCTCAGCCTCAAGATCGTGACCTGCGAGGCGGAGCCGCGGGTGCTCACCCTCGAGGGCGACGACATCCAGAAGGCCAACCATGCCTATGGTGTGAACGGCGCCATCGTGGAGGTCGGCATGCCGCTCGCGCCGGCCTATGACTGGATCGACGTGATCATCGGCTTCGACGACGTGGTCGAGGCCACGCGGCGCGGCATGCAGCTCGCCAACGAGGACGCGATCCTGCTGAAGCAGCTCTGCACCGTGGCCGACCCCGTGCCGTCGCAATACTTTCGCCGCCACGCCAAGTACCTGCCCGCCGGGAAGTCCGTGCTGATCGCCATGGTCGCACCGCAGAGCCATGCGGGCCTCCGCACCATCGCCTCGCGGTGGGAGGGCGCCGAGGTGCTCTACGACGCGACGCGGGACGACAGCGAGGGCCTGCCGCCGGCCTATGAACTCGGCTGGAACCACACCACGTTGCGGGCGCTCCGCGTCGCCCATATACGCGGTCTGCAGATAGGTGACCT
>JBCBHB010000256.1:0-4939 GCA_038526025.1 Pseudomonadota bacterium | reverse complement strand
CCCTGCGCGGTAGCGGTCGGTCGCCTTGATGTCGACGATCTGCACCGGGCGACCCGTGGCGATCGCGCGTGGCACGGACGCATCGCCGTCGAGCGGCCACCGCGTCATCGCACGGTCCAGATAGTCCGATCGCGCCCCGCGACTGGCTGTGAGCTCGGCATGCGTCGCTGTGCGCTCGACGAGATAGAGCCCGGCAAAGGGCGTCTGACAGAGGCCACAGGCATGTTTCAGGATGGTGTCGAAGACCGGGGCTTCGTCGTCGCGTGACGCGCTGATGGCCGACAGGATCTCGGCCAGCGCCATCTCGCGTGCGGAGACGGTGTTCGTTGTCGGATCGGGTTCGGTCCAAGCTTCCAAGACGGGACCCCTGCGCACAACTCGATCCGTGCGGCCAGCGTACTTCATGGAAAGACGGCGTGTCGACCGAACAGCGGCGCATCGCGTCGCCGGCACTTGCGGTACCGGGCCGGGCTCTCGGGTGCCGCGAGCCCTGCCTTCAGTCACCGCGGCGTCAGCGTGCCTTCCAGCCGTTGTCGATCAGGGCAGCCTCCTCCTCTGGGCCGAGCGCTGGGCCAGCGCCGAGGGCGTCGAGCATCATCTCGAGCGTCGCCTCTGCGGGCCCGCCCGAGGCCGGGACAAACCCATCGCCCACGGGGGTGGCATCGGCGATGGGGGCTGCGACGACGACCTCCACATGCCAGACCCCGGTCGGCTCCCGGCAGGCGATCCCGAACTCCAGCTCCTCGGGAAGCTCGCCGATCACTTCGAACTCGCGGCAGGCCCTGCCATCCTGGTCGTAGAACGAGAGCATCGGCTGTACCCCTGCCGCCGAGAGGCTGCCGCTCGGCAGCGTCTCGAGTGCTGCGAAGAGCGGGCTGTTCGGCGCGACATCGCCGAGCACGGCGATCTGCCCGTCGCTCGACGGGGCGAGCCAGGCGATCCCGGCGCCGACCCCGATCGCGAGCGCGAGGCTCGCGGCGATCGCCGTGGGTATCCATGCGCTCGGACGGCGCAGCACCGCGACCTTGCCGGGCTGGCCGAAGATCGCCGCCCTGATCCCCGCAGGCAGCGGCTCGCGCATCGGCGCCTCGAAGGCCGCACGGATCATCCGGTTGCTGCGCTCGATCTGTTCTGCGTAGGCCATGGCATCGGGGTCGTTGGCCACCAGATCGCGGATCTCCCGCTCCCGTGGGTCGCCCGCCAGCGAGCCGTCGATCAACCGTGCGATCATCGCCTTGTCCTCGTCTGTCATCATGTCACGCTGTCCTCGGTAAGCGGGAGAAGCCGTGCGCGGGCGCGGGAAAGCCGGCTCATCACGGTACCGACGGGGATGTCCAGCACCTCCGCCGCCTCCTTGTACGTATACCCTTCAACCGCCACCAAGCCGATCACGAGCCGCTGTTCCTCGGGCAGCGCGGCGATCGCTTCCCGTACGCGGCCGAGGAGCAGCCGGTCATCGAAGCGGCCGGCCTCCCGTCCTTCGTCGGAGAGCGCATCGAGGGTCTCCGGCGGCGCTTCCCGACCCCGGCGCGCCAGTTTCCGGCGCTGATCGAGAAAGGTCGTCTGAACGATCCGGAACATCCAGCTGTCGAGCCGTGAGCCCGGTTCGAACTGTTCGGCACGGTCGAGCGCCTTCATGCAGGCGGTCTGGACGAGATCGTCGCCCTCGTCCTGGTTCCTGCAGAGCGCCAGCGCAAAGCGACGGAGCCGGGGCACCAGCGCTGCCAGGTCGGCGCGGATTTCGTCCGTCATGCTTCGCCCCCCGGGGAACGCCGGTACCACCAACCTGCAGCGCATCTGGCACGGTAGCCATCAGCCCATGCAAGCACGATCGAGAGGAGAACGACCCGGTGCCAGATTTATTCCCGAAGGGCCGGCACTACCTTCCTGAGAGAGCCGGCGCAGGTTGTTTCAACCGGATGGAATGAGGTCTCTGATGCCCCGGAACCGATTGATGGCGGCGTTGGCCGCGGCGCTGCTGGCCCTGGTGCTGGCCGACGGGCCCGACGGGCGCCCGCAGTTCCTGGCGCCCGCCTACGCGGACGGGGGCGAGGGCGGAGACGGTGATGGCGGCGGCGGCGACGGCGGCGGGGATGGCGACGGCGGCGGAGATGGCGACGGCGGCGGGGACGGCGGCGGGGACGGCGACGGCGGGGACGGCGACGGCGGTGGGGATGGCGACGGCGGCGACGGGAGCGATGGCGACGGCGCTGATGGAGATGGCGACGGCGCTGATGGCGACGGGGACGATGGTGACGATGGGGGCGATGCGGACGACGGGAGTGACGATGGGGACGACGCTGACGACGACGACCGCTCGGAGAACGACGACGACGATGAAGACGACGAGAGCTTCGGCCTGATCGACGCCATCGGCGATCTCTTCGGGGGCGACGATGACACCGGCGGCGATCGCGCGTTTCTCGATGACGAGATCGTGGCGCTCGCCCTTCCGGCCTTCACCGCGGCAGAGCGGGATGCGCTCGAGAATGCGGGTTTTCGTGTGATAGATGAGAACACGTTGCCCGGGCTGGGGGGCGAAGTCCTGCGGCTGGCGCTGCCCCTGGGTCTCGACGCATCGGAGGCTGTGGAAACTGCCACCGACGTCGTGCCAGGCGGCATCTTCGACGAGAACAACCTCTATCGCCCCAACGAAGGCGGCTGCGCGGGGAGCAGCTGCTGGGCCGCGGCGGCAGTGGGGCTCATGCGCGCGCCAATACCCTCCTGCGATCGTGGGGCACCGATCGCCATGATCGACACCGCGATCGATCTGGGCCACCGGGCTCTCAGGAACGCGCCGATCACGCGGCGAAGCTTTGTGCCGTCCGGCGCGGCGACAGGGAGCGCCGACCATGGGACTGCCATCGCGGCGATGCTGGTTGGCGATCTCGGCCCCGATGCGCCGCCGCTGGCCCCTGGTGCGCGCCTGCTCGCGGCCGAGGCCGTGCAGGAGATCGACGGCCAGGCCATGGCCGACACCGTCGCCGTGATCCGCGGGCTGGACTGGGCGATCAGCAGCCGCGCGCGGATCGTGACGCTCAGCCTCGCGGGACGTGATAACCGTGCCCTCCAGAGGGCAGTCGCGGCGGTGGCGGGTGGCATCAACATCGTTGCCGCTGCGGGCAACGGCGGTCCCCGCTCCGCGCCGGCCTTCCCGGCTGCCTATCCCGAGGTTCTGGCCGTCGCGGCGGTCGATCGTCGGCTACGGCCCTATCGGAAGGGTAACCGCGGCAGCTACATCGATCTCGCGGCTCCGGGCGTGGACGTGCTCTCGGCGGGCGGTAGCGCCACGCGCACCTGGTCCGGCACGAGCTTCGCCGTGCCCTATGTCGCCGCTGCCCTGCTGCGTGCCCGAGCGCTCACCAAGGGCGACGCCGCTGCCGCGAAACGGCTCCTCAAGGAGGGCGCGCGCGACCTCGGCGCGCCGGGGCGCGACGAGGTTTTCGGCCACGGTCTGGTGCAGTCTCCCGGGGACCGCTGTTGGTAGAAAAACGGCCTGTGCCGGGGTGCTCTCGGGCAGAGAAGGGGCGTTGGCAGAGGGATAGTCTTGATATTTCAGAACCTTGAGGCGCGTTTTCTCGGTCGGAACTTTTCTGAGGAAACCGTGGAATAAACCGCGCCACGTGACGTTTTCCGGGTGTCAGAAGCGTGCGGCCAGCGCCGCCAAACCCGGAGGACGCAGCAATGCAGACCATCGAGATCCATCGCAAGGAGCGTATCAAGCCATCCTTCGCGACCCGCCGTGTTGCCTTCGACGACATCTGCCGGCTCGACACGGCCGCGACGGATCTGGCGCCCGGCGATCTGCTCCTGGCCCGGGTCGACAAGCCAGGCCATCACAAGAGCATCGAACGGCCTGACGGGCGGAAGGCGCTGCTGCTGCCGGGCGACGAGATCCTGATCGCCGCTGGTGCGCGCTACGCTCCCGATCAGTTCGAGGCCTTCGCCCCCACAACCGTCGGGCCGGCCCATCTGGTGGCTGCGGGCGGCATTGCCGGCATCGTCGCCGCTGCGCACAGCGCGACCAGGGCACCGACCGAGGTTACGGTTCTAGGGGCCGTCTGTCGCGCGACCGGGCAGCGCATCCGTCTTGCGGACTATGCGGTTGCCAACGCGCCTGTCTCCGACGTTCCTGCCGTGCCGATGATCGCGGTTTGCGGCACGGCGATGAACGCAGGCAAGACCACAACGGTCGCCTCCCTCGTCCGCGGCTTCGCTCTGGCAGGCAGGAAGGTGGCGGCAATCAAGATCACCGGAACGGGTGCCGGCGGCGATCTCTGGTCGTTCCACGATGCTGGCGCTCATCTGGTCCGGGATTTCACGGATGCCGGCTTCGCCACCACCTATCGCGAGCCGATGGCACAGGTGCTCGAAGGTGCCCGGCGCCTGATGGCCGAGGCTGTTGCCGGTGGGGCCGAGGTCATTCTGCTCGAGATCGCCGATGGCCTTCACCAGCAAGAGACGGCGGAGCTGATGCGGTGTGCGGAGCTGCGCCAGCTGGTCAGCGGCGTTGTGTTTGCGGCGAGCGACGCCATGGGGGCCGAGGCCGGCGCCGTGTGGCTTCGGGCCGCGGGGCATCGCGTGATGGCGCTCTCGGGCAAGATGACCGCCTCTCCGCTGGCCATACGAGAGGCGGAACGCGCGACGGGGCTGCCTGTGTTGACGGCCGCGGCCCTCTGCAGCCCGGAGACGGCGCGCCTGCTCACCCTGTCGGGCGAGAGCATCCCGCTTTCGGTTGCCGCATGAGCCTGATCGACCGGGGCTTCGGGAGCGCTGGCCACGCCGCTCCCGGACGCACCGTGACGAGCGCCCATCAACCGGGCCAGGCTTGCAGGGAGGTTTGGCTGCTTCAGCGCCACAAGACGCCGCAGCAAGCGTTCGAGAACGCGAACACCGCCCGTCTGGCAGACGCGCTCCTGGCCCAAGGCATTTCAGCCCG
>JBCBHB010000255.1:0-4964 GCA_038526025.1 Pseudomonadota bacterium | reverse complement strand
CGTGTCGGGTAGCGGCATGGTGTCTCCCTCGGCGCGGTTCACCCTGTCATGCCCGGGGTTGCCAGGGGCATCCAGCCCCTTCGTCGCGCGCGGGGCGATGGATTGCCGGGTCGGGCCCGGCAGGGACGGGGCGAGGAGAGCACGGCACCCAGCAACGCACTGGATCAGGCGCCGAGGGGGCGCAGGAGGGCGCGGGAGATGATGTGCCGCTGGATCTCGGAGGTGCCTTCCCAGATGCGCTCCACGCGCGCATCGCGCCAGATGCGCTCGAGCGGCAGGTCCGCCATCACGCCCATGCCCCCACAGGTCTGGATCGCCTGGTCGGCCACGCGGGCGAGCATCTCCGAGACCCAGACCTTGGCCATGGCACAGTCCTCCGGCCAGGTGGGCACCTCGGCGTCGACCCGGCGGGCCGTGTCCATCAGCATGAGATTGCCGATGCGGATATCGGTCGCCATGTCGGCCAGCGGGAAGCTGACGCCCTGGAACTTGCCGATCTTCTGGCCGAACTGCTCGCGGGTGGCCGCCCAGTCGAGCGCCACCTCGAAGGCACGCTCGGCGCGGGCCTGGCAGGTGGCGGCGACGGTGAGGCGGCCCGGGCCGAGCCATTCGTTGACGAGATCGAAGCCCTGCCCTTCCTCGCCCAGCAGCTGCCAGCCATCCACGCGCGCATCGTCGAAATTGATGACGTTGTTGTAGTAGCCGCGATGGCCGACATGGTCGTAGCCCTTGGCGACCTCGACGCCGGGGCCATCGAGATCAACGAGGAAGGTGCTGATGCGCTTGCGCTTGCCCTTCGGCGTCTCCTCCTCGCCCGTGGCGGCGAAGAGCACCACGAAGTCCGAGATTTGGGCGTTCGAGATGAAGTGCTTGGTGCCGTTGATCTTCCAGCCGTTGCCGTCCCGCTCGGCGCGGGTCTTCATGCCCTTGAGGTCGGAGCCGGCGCCCGGCTCGGTCATGGCGATACAGTCGCGCTTCTCGCCGCGCATGACAGGCTCGAGAAAGTGGGCGACCTGCTCGCCCTCGCAGGCGGCGAGGATGTTGGAGGGGCGGCGGATGCATTCGGCGAGCGCGAGGGAGGCGCGGCCGAGGCCTTTCTCCACGAGCGTGAAGGACACGCAGTCGAGCCCCGCGCCGCCCACGCTTTCGGGCATGTTGCAGCCGTGGAGGCCGATCTCCATGCCCTTCTTGCGAAGCTCCATCTCCAGGTCCCGCGGCAGCTCGTTAGTGCGTTCGAGCAGGGGCTCGTGGGGGATGAGTTCCTTCTCGGTGAAGTCGCGCACGGTGTCGGACAGCATGCGCTGCTCGTCGGTGAGGAGGAGGTCCATCAGGCGAGCCCTTCCTGGCTGTGGGTGGCGGCGTTGGGTTCGGCGTTGGGTTGGGCGGCCGGCTCGGCGAGCGGCACGCTCATGGCGGCGTCGACGGCGAGGACACCCTCGCGGCCGACGATGATGGGGTTGATCTCGATCTCGCGCGCGGCCGTGGCCTCGGCGCAGCGAGCGAGCGCTTCGAGGGCGTCGAGGAGAGCCTCTCGGTCCCCCGGCGGCTTGCCGCGCCAGCCCTCGATGAGGCGCGCAGTCTTGAGCCGGTCGAGCGCGCGGGCGATCTCGCGCCTTGTAAAGGGGGCGGCGAGGAGCGTGCTGTCGCCCCAAAGCTCCGCCTCGGTGCCGCCGCCGGCGATGAGCATGACGGGGCCGACGGAGGGATCGTGGCTGATGGAGGCCATGATCTCGGCCACCGGCGGCGGGGCCATGGCCTCGACCAGCACGCGGTTCAGCGGGATCTCCGGCACGCGCGTGGCCATCTCGGCGCCCATGGCGACGGCGGCGGCGGAGACGGCGGCGGGATCCGCGAGGCTGAGGCGGAGGGCGCCGGCCTCGGTTTTATGGAGGAGCCGCGCGTCGAGCGCCTTGAGGGCGACGGGGAAGCCGAGCTCGGCCGCGGCGGCCGCGGCGGTCTCGACCGTGGCGATGCGGTGGGCCGGGACGGGCATGCCCGCGGCGGCAAGGGCCGCCTTGGCCGCGGCCTCGTCGAGCTGCCGGGCGGGGCCGGAGGCCGCTTCGGGAACGGCCGCGTCTTCCGGTCCCAACTCGGCGAGGCGTTCCTGCCAGGCCACGGCGTGGCCGAGGGCCGAGATGCCTTCCTCCAGACCCTGCATGGGCACCACGCCGAGGGCGGCGGTATGCTCGCGCGCGGGCTTCGGGAAACAGTCGACCATGGGGGCGAGCTGGATGGCGGCCACATCGTGCCCCTCGCAGGCCGCAGCGAGGGCCTCGAGCTGGGCGGCGTACTCCGCGATGTCCCACATCCCCTCGCGCGGGTAGTTCTGGACCATCAGGGCAGCGTCGTAGCCCTCGCCCAGCAGCGTCTCGTAGATGGCCTGCTGGCGGGGAAGGTCGTTCCAGGCCGCCATGGTCACGTCCTGCGGGTTGCAGGGGGTGGCGATGCCGGGGAGGTGCTGGCGAAGCGCCTCGGCCCGCTCGGCCGAGGGCTGGGGCAGCGCGAAGCCGGCCGCGGAGAGGTGATCCGCCAGCATCACGCCCATCACGCCCGAGACGGCGGTGACGAGGACGCGGCGGCCCTTGGGCACCTGGCCGCTGGCGAAGAGCTTCAGGGTTTCGAAGAACGCGCTCTCGGAGCGGGTGGAGACGACGCCGAGACGGTCGAAGAGCGCGTCCCATGCCTCGCCCGCCCCGGTCATCGCCGCGGTGTGGGAGGCGGCGGCGCGGGCGCCTTCGGCGGAGCGGCCGAACTTGATGGCGACAAGCGGCTTGCGCAGCGCCCGGGCCTTGGCAGCGGCGCGGCGGAAGGTGGGGATGTCGTGCAGGGTCTCGAAGGAAAGGCCGATGGCGGTGACGCGTGGGTCGTCGAGCAGATAGTCGGCGCAGGCCTCGAGGCCGAGGGCCGCCTGGTTGCCGCAACCGACCATGTGGGTGATGGGCAGGCCCCGGTCGGCGAACATGGCGTCGCAGAGGAAGCCGCCGCCCTGGCTGAGGATGGCGACGCCGCTTTGCACGTTGCCGCAGCCCAGATGATCCATCATCGCCGCCATGGGGTCGGCGAAGTTGACGAGGCCGAAGGAGTTGGGACCGAGGAGCGCCATGCCCGCGGCGGCCGCGACGAGGCGGGCCTGGAGTGCTGCGCCCTCGGGCCCCATCTCGGCGAAGCCCGCAGCGTTGCAGATGGCCGCACGGCAGCCGATGGCGGCGAGTGCCTCGACGGCCTCGACCGCGGCCTCCCGCCGGATGGCGATGAAGGCGAGGTCCGGCGGCGCCGGCAGGTCCTCGAGCCGCGGGTAGCAGCGATGGCCGCCGATCTCGTCGTATTTCGGGTTCACCACCCAGGTCTCGCCCGCGAAGCCCTGCTCGGCATGGTAGCGCAGCACGGGTGCAAGATTGCTGCCGCCGATGAAGGCGACATGCCGGGGACGGAAGAGCGGGTCTAGCGCGTGGGGCATCGGGTACTCGGATGGCCGGGATTGACGGGAGCATAGGCACGGGCGAGCGTGACGCCCTGACGGGATCGGACGATTTTCGGGCTTCAATGGACACACGATCGGTGGCCATCGTGATCGGGGAGAGCTTCCCCTTCTTGCCGCTCGCCTGCGTGACGGAGCCCTTCCGCGTGGCGAACCGGGAGAGTGCGCGCCCGCTTTTCGACTGGCGGATCCTGAGCGTGGATGGGGAGGCGGTGCGGGCCTCGAACGGGCGCCCCGTGGCGGTGGACGGGCCGCTGGACGAGGCGCCGGCGGATATCGTGCTGCTCCTCGCCTCCTACGCGCCGGGGGGCATGGCGAGCGCGCCGCTCCTGCGCTGGCTGCGGCAGCGGGCGAAGACCGGGGCGCTGATGGGGTGCGTGGATACGGGCGCGCTGATCTTCGCGGAGGCAGGGCTTCTGGGCCGGCGGCCTGCAGCCGCGCATCAGGAGGCCCTACCCGGCTTTCGCGAGGCCATGGGGGAGGCGCTGTTCGCCGACCGGGCCTTCGATCTCGACGGGGACCGGTGTTCGGCGGCGGGGGGTGTGGCGACCATCGACATGACACTGGCGATCATCGAGCGAGTGGGCCCGCCGCGGCTGGCGGACCGGGTGGCGGCGATCCTGAACCATCGCCGGCCAGCGCCCGGCGCCGCGGCGACGCCGGCATGGACCGCGCCGGGGCCGGACCGGCGGCTGGCGCAGGCGGTGGAGATCATGCAGGCGCATATCGAGCGGCCGCTGCCCATCGCCGAGATCGCGGGGCGGGTGGACTGCCCGGGCTGGCGGCTGCGCCGGCTCTTTATGCGGCGCTTCGGCATGGGCCCGCAGGCCTATTACCTGGAACTGCGGCTGGAGCGGGCGCGGGACCTGCTGCGCCATTCCACGGAACGGGTGGGCTCCGTCGCCCTGATCTGCGGCTTCCCGGCGGGCGAGGCGCTGGCCCGGGCCTACCGGGCGCGCTTCGGGGTGGCGCCGAGCCGGGACCGGGCGCCGCTCTCGGGCGGGGAGCGCTGAGGGGGGGCTCCCCGAGCCTGCGTCGCTCAGCCGTCGATCTTCAGGCCCATGGTGCGGGCGAGCATCGTGGCGGAGGGGAAGGCGCCGACGCGCTGGTCCACCTCGGCGGTCAGCAGCATGCGGATGGGCTCGGTCACCTCCGAAAGCGCGTTGCGGTCCCGCGCCAGGTTCAGCACGTCCGGCAGGCGCTGCTGCAGGGTGGAGACGGCGCGTTTCGCCGTAGTGTCGATGAGCCCGCCGAAATCGCCCTTCACCGCCTCCTCGATCCTTTCGAGCGCCACCTCGCCGATGCGGTTGCCCGTATAGGTCTGGTTGAGAGCGACGGGGCTGACGGGCTGACGGGCGGCGCGCTCGACGAGCTCGGGGTGTTCGCTGCCGAGTTCCGCCGCAAGCTCGCGCACGAGGGCGGCGTTCGCTTCGAGCTCGTCGAGCGCGCCGCCCGTCAGCCCGTCAGCCCCGTCGCTCTCAACCAG
>JBCBHB010000254.1:0-5003 GCA_038526025.1 Pseudomonadota bacterium | reverse complement strand
GGGGCGCGACGAGAAGATGCTGACCAAGCTGATCGTCGACAAGGCGGACCGGAAGGTGCTGGGCGTGCACATCGTGGGCCATGGTGCGGGCGAGATGATCCAACTTGCCGCCATCGCCGTTAAGATGGGTGCAACGAAGGAGGACTTCGACCGTACGGTGGCGGTACACCCCACCGCCGCGGAAGAACTCGTCACCATGCGCGAGCCCGTCGCAGCCGGCTGAACCTTGAAGGGGGCGCCCATGCCCCCACTTGTTGTGTGAAAGCGACACGCGCGCTAGGGCAGGCCCAGTGAAGGCTCGCAGGAGCGGGTTTAACCGGGCGCGGCCCATTTGCTGTCCCAACGGAGGAAGTCAGTAGGCATGCCAATCAACAACAGCTCGGGTGGCGGTGGCCCCTGGGGCGGTGGGCCGCGGAACAACGGCGGTGGCCGCGGCCCCTGGGGCAATGGCGGCGGTCAGGGACCCGGCGGCGGGCGCGGCGGCCCGGGCGGCGGTGGCGGCGGCGGCGGCCAGGGTCCGGATCTCGACGACCTGCTGCGAAAGGGGCGCGAACAGCTGCGTGTGGTGCTCGGCGGCAAGGGCGGCGGCTTCGGCGGGCGCGGCTCCGGCGGTGGCAGCATGCCCCCCGGTGTGGAGAAGGCGCTGCCATTCATCATCCCCGGCGTTGTGCTGGTGGCCTGGGCGTTCCTCAGCTTCTACCGGGTCGAGACGGGTCAGCAGTCGGTCGAGCTCATGTTCGGCAAGTACAGCCAGACGGGCACTGAAGGTCTGAACTTCGCGCCCTGGCCGGTGGTGACGCACGAGATCGTGGACACCGAGCGCGCGCGGACGATCGAGATCGGGACGGACCGTTCGGGCGACCGCGGCCTGATGCTGACGGGCGACGAGAACATCGTCGACATCGACTTCTCGGTGGTCTGGAACGTCGCGAACCCGGCCGAGTTCCTGTTCAACCTTGCGGCGCCGGACGATACGATCACGGCGGTTTCCGAAGCAGCCATGCGTGAGGTGATCGCGCGCAGCCAGCTGAAACCGATCCTGAGCCGCGACCGTGCGGAGATCGCCAACCAGGTCAAGACGATCATTCAGGGCACGCTGAACGAGTACAATGGCGGCGTGAACATCATTAACGTGAACTTCGCGGACGCCGACCCGCCGCCTGAGGTTATCGACGCGTTCCGCGACGTTCAGGCGGCCGAGCAGGACCGGGATACCTCGGAGAAGCAGGCGGACGCCTACGCGAACCAGAAGCTCGCCGGCGCGCGCGGTGAGGTGGCGGAGATGCTGCAGCAGGCCGAGGCCTACCGTGCCCAGGTGGTGAATGAGGCCAAGGGTGAAGCCGCGCGCTTCGTGAGCGTCTACGACGAGTATGCCAACGCGCCGGACGTTACGCGCAAGCGCCTCTACCTCGAGACGATGGAGCGCGTGCTCGGCGATGTGGACAAGGTGATCATCGACGAACAGGCCAGCGGCGGCAGCGGCGGCCAGGGCGTGATCCCCTACCTCCCGCTCAACGAGCTGAACCGAAACAGCCAGGCGCGGGCCAACTCTAACCAGAACCGCAACTTCCAGAGCGGAGGGAACAACTGATGCGTTGGATCCCCGTAGCCATCGCGGCCGCAGCGGTCGCAATCTTCACGCTGCTCTCCTCGATCTTCATCGTGGACGAGCGTGAGCAGGGCCTGGTTCTGCAGTTCGGTGAGGTGAAGCGCGTCGCCGACGAGCCGGGTCTCTACTTCCGGGTCCCCTTCATCCAGGAGGTGGCGTTCTACGAAGACCGCATCCTTCCGGTGGAGATCCAGGAGATCGAGGTGACGCCGGCCGATGAACGGCGCCTTGTGGTGGATGCCTTCGCGCGCTGGCGGATCAGCGACGTGGTGCTCTTCCGGCAGACCGTGCAGACGGAGTTCGGTGCTCGCCAGCGGCTGACCCAGCTGCTCGACCCGGCGATTCGCGAGGTGCTCGGCTCGGTGCCGCAGGCGGACGTGCTGAGCCCCGAGCGTTCGGCGCTCATGACCCGTATCCGGAACGTGGGCCGCCAGGGCGCGCTCAACTTCGGCATCGAGATCATCGACGTGCGGATCCGGCGCGCCGACCTTCCCGAGCAGAACCTGAACGCAACCTTCGCCCGTATGCAGGCCGAGCGTCAGCGTGAGGCGGCGGACGAGCGGGCGCGCGGTAAGGAACGGGCCCAGGAGGTTCGCGCCACCGCCGACCGCGAGGCGACGGAGCTGGTCTCCGACGCGCAGCGTCAGGCGGACATCATCCGCGGTGAAGCCGATGCGGAGCGCAACCGCGTCTATGCCGACGCGTTCAAGCGCGATCCGGAGTTCTTCGCCTTCTATCGGTCCCTTCGGGCCTATGAAAACTCGCTGAAGGGAGAGAACTCGACGCTCGTGATCTCGCCCGATAGCGAATTTTTCAACTACCTGAAGACGGACACGGGTAGGATCGAGCGTTAAGGAAGGGCGCGATGGATCTACTTGCAGCCATCGCGCTCATGCTCGTGGTCGAGGGGCTCGCGATTGCTATTTTCGCGGGCTCGTTGCCGGAATTAGTCGCGGCTTTGGAAGGTCTCGGCGAAGCCCGGCGTAAGCTCGTGGGCGGTGCCATGGTGGCCGCCGGCGTGATCGCCTATCTTCTGATCCGGGCATGACGGGAAGTTGCTGCTTGGCGCGTTGCGCCGGGGGGCTTGTGTCCCAGATCACTGTTGGAGTTCACGCCGGGCTGGCAGAGAACCGCCCGGCCCGAGAGACGCGACAAGGGAGCGACCACGTATGACATCCCCGTCCTTCACCCGCCGCATCGCCAAAGGCGCCGCCGTGCTCGCCGTGGCCGCGCTACCGGCCGCCGCCATGCTCGGCACCGCGGTAACGACACTGGCACCGAGCGAGACGCAGGCGCAGGCCCGCCCCGGCAGCTTTGCCGACCTGGCCGAGCGCCTCAGCCCGGCGGTGGTAAACATCTCGACTGCGCAGAAGGTCGAACAGGCCGAGCGCGGCGAGCAGCAGGTGCCGGAGGGTACGCCCTTCGAGGACCTGTTCCGCGACTTCTTCGAGCGTGGCCGGCCGCAGGGCCCGCGCCAGGTTCAGTCGCTCGGCTCGGGCTTCGTGATCAGCGCCGAGGGCTATGTGGTCACAAACAACCACGTCATCGAGGAAGCGGACGAAATCACCGTGAACTTCGCCGATGGCAGCTCGCTGCCTGCGGAGCTGGTGGGCACCGATCCGAAGACCGATATCGCGCTTTTGAAAATCGAGCCGACGCAGCCGCTGGAGTTCGTGAAGTTCGGCGATAGCGAAGCGAGCCGGGTCGGCGACTGGGTGCTTGCCATCGGCAACCCGTTCGGCCTCGGCGGCTCGGTCTCGGCCGGCATCATCTCGGCGCGGGACCGGAACATCAACGCCGGGCCTTATGACGACTTCATCCAGACCGACGCCGCCATCAACCGCGGCAACTCGGGCGGGCCGCTGTTCAATCTCGACGGTGAAGTGATCGGGGTGAACACGGCGATCATCTCGCCCACGGGCGGCAGCATAGGCATCGGCTTCGCCGTGCCCTCGGCGATTGCGGAGAACGTGGTCGCGCAGCTGCAGGAGTTCGGGCAGACCAAGCGCGGCTGGCTGGGCGTGCGCATCCAGACCGTGAACGACGAGCTGGCAGAGGCGCTGGGGCTCGACCGTCCGCAGGGCGCGCTGGTGGCGGATGTCACCTCGGAGGGTCCGGCGGAGGAAGGCGGCATCGAGGCCGGCGACGTGATCCTGAAGTTCGACGGCAAGGATATCAGCGAGATGCGGGACCTGCCGCGGATCGTGGCCGAGACCGCCGTGGGCAGCACCGTGCGCGTCGTCGTGTTCCGGAAGGGCAAGACGCAGAGCGTGAAGGTGACTCTTGGCCTGCTCGAGGAGCAGGCGAGCGTGACGCCCGCCGCCCTGCAGCCGGCCGAAGAGGCGCCGGCCGCCACCGATCTTGCCAATCTCGGCCTGCAGCTCGCCCCGGTTACCGGGGCGGCGCGCGCCGAGTACGACATTCCGGACAGTGTGGAAGGCGTGCTCATCGCCGGCGTGATGCCCGATGGGCCCGCGGCTTCGGAAGGCCTCGGCGCGGGTCAGGTCATCGTCGAGGTCGGCCAGGAGCCGGTCTCGTCGCCGGAGGATGTGCTGCGCGAGGTCGAGCGCGTGAAGGGCGAAGGCAAGAAGGCCGTTCTGCTGCTTGTGCATGCGGGCGGCGACCTGCGCTTCGTCCCGGTCTCCTTCCCCGAGGAGTGACGGCGTTGGCAACACTTTCGCGGTCGGCTGCCGGGCTCCTCGGCGTGAGTGGCGACGATGGCTGGGAGATCTACTACCGGGCGCGGGAGCTGACCGCGGCTGGCCATAAGGTCTGGAACCTGGCGGTCGGGGACCATGACACGCGGACCGATCAGCGCATCGTGGAGGCGCTGAAGGGTGCGGCCGATACCGGCCCGCTCGGCTATGCGCCGATCACCGGCACGCCGGCACTCCGTACCATGCTGGCAGAGCGGGCAAGCCGCTTCGGGCCGGCGGTGGGTCCGTCGGGCGTGCAGCTCACCATGGGCGGCCAGGCAGCGCTTGCCATCGCCCTCGAACTGGCGCTCGACGAGGGCGACGAATGCCTGCTGATCGCGCCCTACTATGCGACCTATCCGCAGACCGTGCGCGCGGCGGGCGGCGTGCCTGTGGTGGTGGATGCGCTGGCGGATGACGGCTTCCTGCCCGACCCGGAGGCACTGGCTGCCGCGATCACGCCTCGCACGCGGGCGATCGTCATCAACACGCCGCATAACCCCACAGGCCGGGTGTATCCTGAGGCTGTGCTCGAGGGCATCGCGGCGCTCTGCCGGAAGCACGATCTCTGGTGCATCTCCGACGAGGTGTATGACGGGCATCTGGCGGACGGGCTGGTCCATGTGAGCCCGCGCGCGCTGCCGGGCATGGCGGAGCGCACGCTGGTGGTGAACTCGCTCTCGAAGAGCCATGCGATG
>JBCBHB010000253.1:0-5009 GCA_038526025.1 Pseudomonadota bacterium | reverse complement strand
TTTGTCGACCGGTTCCGCTACAAGGCGACCAAGGCGCGCCAGGCCCAAAGCCGCCTGAAGATGCTCGAGAAGATGCAACCCATCGCCGTGGATGCGGATACCGCTGTAGCCCCTATCCGCTTCCCGGCACCTGAGGAACTGGCACCGCCAGTGCTGAAGGTGGAGAGCGCGAGCCTCGGCTATGGCGGGGCACCGGTCCTGCAACGGCTCAACTTCCGGATCGACCAGGACGACCGGATCGCGCTCCTCGGCGCGAACGGCCAGGGCAAGTCCACGCTCGCGAAGCTCATCGCCGGCCGGCTCGCGCCACTCACCGGGCGGCGCGATGCCTCCAGCAAGCTGCGCATCGGCTTCTTCGCCCAGCACCAGGCGGAGGAACTGGTCGCCTCCGAAACCCCGCTCGACCACATTCGGCGCGCCCGGCCCGACGAACTGCCCGCGGCCCTTCGCAGCCGCCTCGCCCAGGCCGGCATCGGCGCGGACATTGCGGAGACGCCCGTCTCAGCGCTTTCGGGCGGGCAGAAGGCGCGGCTGCTGCTCTGCCTCTCGGCCCTCGACGCCCCGCATCTCATGATCCTCGACGAGCCCACGAACCATCTCGACATGGAAAGCCGCGAGGCCCTCGTGGAAGCGCTCAACGCCTATAACGGCGCGGTGATCCTGATCACGCACGACCCCCACCTGGTCGAGCTGGTCGCGGACAGGCTCTGGCTGGTGAAGGATGGCCGCGTCACGCCCTATGAGGAGGACATGGCCGCCTACCGCCGGCTGATCCTCGCCGCTCCCGAGACGGCAACCGGGGGTGGCGGCGGCGACGCGGCGGGCACGGCCGAGCGTCGCGAACGCGCTGCCACCCGCAAGGCGTTGGCCCCCCTGAAGGCGGAGGTGGCGGCGGCAGAGGCACGGCTCGAGAAAATCAACGAACTCCTCGAGCGCCTCGACGCGATGCTGGCCGACCCGGCTCTCTACGAAGGGCCGGCGGAGAAGATCGAAGCGCTCAACCAGAAACGCGGCGAACTGCTGGCGACGCAGGAAAAGGCGGAGGCGCAATGGATGGCCGCAAGCGAGCGGCTGGAGGAGGCAACAGCGGCGGCTTAGCCCCCGCTCTCCGCCTGCTTCTCCCACCGCCCACCCTGCGCCTGCGCCCAAAAGATCGCGCGAAGCCCCGCCGCCACCGTCGCACGCCAGTGGTCGCGCGCCTCGGCCAGCGCCTCCTCATCATGCCCGTCGAAGAGCAGTGCTGTACGGGTACGCCCCGCGGCCTCCCCGGCATCGAACCCCGCGCGGTCGATCAGGAAAAGCGCCTCGCGCTTCCCGCCCGCGGCCGCAGGTGTCGTCGTCAGCAAGACCGGCTGCCGCGCGTCATGCGAGCCGCCGGCTAGCCCGTGGGGCAGGAAGCTCTCCTGATCGTGGCTCCAGAGGGCCTGGTCCAGCGCCTCGAGGGCGGCGGCGTTTCGCCCCCGCACCTCGACCCGCCAGCCTCGCTCCAGCGACTTCGCGAGCATGACCGGGAGCGCCCGCTCGAGCGGCGTCTCTGTCAGCCGGTAGAAGCCGAGCTCGGCCATGCGCTTAGTCCTCGTAGCGCGCCTTCACCAGCGCATCGAGCGCCGCAACCCCCCAGCCCGTCGCGCCCTTCGGGGCGAGATCGGTGCCGCTCGAGCTTTCGGCCACACCGGCGATGTCGATATGGATCCAGGGCATCCCGTCCTCGATGAAGCGGTGCAGGAACTCGGCCGCGGTAACGGAGCCTGCCGGGCGGCCACCGGTGTTCTTGATGTCCGCCTTCCGGCTCTTCAGCTGGTCGGCATAGGGCTTGCCCAGCGGCATGCGCCAGGCATCGTCCCCCGTCGCCTCGCAGGCAGCCTCGAAATCCGCTGCCAGCGCATCGTCAGTCGCATAGTAAGCCGCCCGGTGATGACCGAGCGCGATGATGCAGGCGCCCGTCAACGTCGCGAGATCGACGATCGCCGTGGGCTTCAGGGCCTGCTGCACGTGCCAGAGCACATCGCAAAGCAGCAGCCGGCCCTCCGCATCCGTGTTGATGATCTCGATCGTGTCGCCCTTCATCGACTTCACGATGTCGCCGGGCCGCTGGGCCTTGCCGTCCGGCATGTTCTCCACGAGGCCGACGACGCCGACGACATTCGCCTTCGCCTTGCGCAGCGCCAGCGTGCGCATGGCACCGGCAACGACGCCGGCGCCGCCCATATCCATCGTCATCTCTTCCATGCCGCCGGCGGGCTTGAGCGAGATGCCGCCGGTGTCGAAGACCACGCCCTTGCCGACGAGCGCGAAGGGGGCCTCGTCCCCGCCGCCGTTCCACTTCATCGTGACGACCTTGGTCTCGCTCTCCGAGCCCTGGCCGACACCCAAGAGCGCCCGCATCCCCAGCGCCTCGAGCTCCGGCTCACCGAGGATCTCGACCTCGAGCCCCAGCTCCTGCATCGCGGCAAGCCGTGCCGCGAATTCCCCGGTGGTGAGGCGGTTGGCAGGCTCGTTCACCAGGTCGCGGGTGAAGTAGATGCCCTCGGCCAGTGCCATATGCGCCCGGCTTGCCGCCGCCAGCGTCTCGGGCGCCTCCGCGAGCACGCGGATCGCGCGCGGGCCCGGCGCCGGCGCATCTTCCTCAACCTTCTTGTACTCGCGGAAATCGTAGAGCCTGAGGGCTACGGCGAGAACGAGCCCGGCCGCCGCCTCGTCCACGGTGCCGGAAAGCGCCAAGGTTACGGGGCCCTTCGCAGCCAGCGCCTTGGCGACGGCACCGCCCGCCCGGCGCGCGGCTGCAGCATCGGGCTGCTCTCCGAGGCAGGCCAGCACCACGCGGCTTGCCGCGAGACCGCCCGGGAAGGCAAAGCTTGCCACCACGCCGGCCTTGCCCTTGAAGCTCTCGTCGCCCGACGCGCGCGAGAGGCCGCCGCCGATGGCAGCGTCTACCGCGGCTGCCGCGGGCATCAGCGCCCCGTCGGAACCGACGAGCACCACAAGCGTGCCCTCCAGCTGAGCGATGTCAGCGCCGTCCTCGGCGTCGAAGGCAATGTTGGGAAGAGGCGTCATGCTGGGCTCCGCTGTCTGTTTCCGCTCACCTAGCGCGCCGCCGCACGGCTGGCCAGCGCTGCGACAATGGGGTGGCGCCGCGAGAGCGGCATGCGATCCCGCCACCGTTCGTTTCGAGCCGCTGCTTGCCGCGCCCCGCCCCGCACGCCATTCTCTGCCCCGCCGGCCGTGCCGGCAGAAGCCCAGGTTGCCGGGAGCGCGCAGTGAACCGCCTGCACCGCTACGTCTACGTTCAGCTCGCGGGGCCGTTCCTGTTCTTCGTGCTGGTCTTCACCGGTGTGATCTGGCTCAGCCAGTCGCTCCGCGTGATCGAAACGGTCGTGAACAACGGCCAGTCCGCGCTGGTCTTTCTCGAGTTCACCGCCCTGCTCCTGCCGCGGGTCATGACCGTGGTGCTCCCCGTGGCCGCCTTTGCGGCGACGCTCTACGCCATCAACCGGCTCTTCGGAGACAGCGAGATCGTGGTGATGTTCGCCGCGGGCATCTCCGGGCTCGCGCTTCTCCGGCCCGTGCTGATGTTCACGGGCACGCTGCTCGCCGTCCTCCTCGCCATCTCCATTTATGTCGTCCCTCACAGTCAGCGGGAGATACGCGACCGGATCTCGGAAGTGCGCGGCGATGTGGCCGCTGCGTTCCTGCGCGAAGGCGCGTTCATCACCCCCTCCGACGGCGTGACCGTGTTCATCCGCACGATCGGCGGTCAGGGCGCGCTCGACGGCGTCTTCATCCACGACCGTCGAGACCCGTCGCAGCTGGCCACCTACACCGCGGAGCGCGCGGTGCTGCTCTCCGATGTGGGCAGCACGCGGCTGGTAATGTTCGATGGCGTCGCCCAGTTCGAAGTGCCCGAGCAGCCCGAGACACTTTCGATTCTGCGCTTCGAACAGTTGGGCTACGACCTTGCACAGTTCGCCAACGAAGGCGGCGAGCGCTTGCGCAAGCCAAGCGAGATGTTCCTGCCTGAACTTCTCGGCATGACCGAGGAGGAGGCCGAGCGGCGCTTCCGCCCCCTTGGGGAGTTCTACGCCGAAGCGCATGAAGCGCTTTCTGCGCCGCTCTATGCTCTGGCGCTTCCGATGCTGGCCGTGGCCCTCGTGCTCTCGGCAGGTTTCCGGCGGCAGGGCTTCCTCGGCCGCGTTCTGGGCGCCGTTGCGGTTGCCGTCGTCCTCCGCGTCCTCGGCCTCGCCGCAAAGAGCGCAACGGCTGGCGAGGCGGCGCTCTGGCCCTCGCTCTACCTGCCGCCGCTCATCGGCATCGCCATCGCGGTCTGGCTCCTGTCCGGCCGGGGCATGGCGCCCCGCAGGCGCACTGCCTCCCGCGCCGCGCTGGAGGGCAGCGCATGACCTGGACGCTCGGCCTCTACATCGCGCGGCGCTTCCTGCGCGTGGCCATTCTCGCCTTCGTCGCCGTATTCATCCTCGTGGTGATCATCGACCTCGTGGAGCGCATGAACCAGAACTCCGACGGCAATGCGGGGTTCGTGGATCTCGTGGGCATGGCGTTCCTGCATGCGCCGGTCATTACCATCGCAGCAGCGCCGTTCACCGTGCTCCTCGCCTCCATGGCCTGCTTTGCGTGGCTTGCCCGGTCCTCGGAGCTGGTTGTCACCCGCGCCGCTGGCGTCTCGGTCTGGGCTGTGCTCACGCCTGCTGTGCTCTCTGCCGCGGTGCTGGGCGTTCTCACCTTCTCCGTCTACAATCCCGTCTCGGCAGCGTTTGCCGAGCGGTTTCAGGCGCTTGAGGAACGTTACTTCGGTCGGTCCTCATCCTCGCTCTCCGTGTCGGCCGAAGGGCTCTGGCTCCGTCAGGGCGGCCGCGACGGGCAGACGGTCTTCCTCGTCGAACTGGAAGACGCTGACGCCCCAAAGGCGTTCGATCGTGGTCGAAGCACGGTCCGCGCGGATGACCGTCTGCCCGTCGCGGCCGCCCTGACGGAGCCAGAGCCCTTCGGCCGAC
>JBCBHB010000252.1:0-5016 GCA_038526025.1 Pseudomonadota bacterium | reverse complement strand
CGGCGCGCGACCGGGATAGGCCCTGCCCAACCGCCGCCGCTGTCGATGGAGGGGCGATGGAGGGGCGGCGGAAGGGCTCAGGCGGCCTGGCGGGCCAGGAGGGCGGCGGCGGCGCTGAGCGCTTCGGGCGTCACTTCCTCGCCGGCCAGCATGCGGGCCAGCTCCTCCAGCCGCGCGTCGCCCTCCAGCGGGGTGACCTCGGTGCGCGTGACGCCCGCGGCAACATGCTTGGCGATCTGGAAGTGCTGGGCGCCCTGGGCCGCAACCTGCGGGCTATGGGTCACCACGAGCACCTGGTTGGCCTGGGCGAGCCGCGCAAGCCGTCGCCCCACGGCATCGGCGGTCGCCCCGCCCACGCCGCGGTCGATCTCGTCGAACACCATCGCAAGCCCCCCCGCCTCCGCCGCGAGGCAGACCTTGAGGGCCAGGAGGAAGCGCGAGAGCTCGCCGCCCGAGGCGATGCGGTCGATCGCCCCTGCCGGGCTGCCGGGGTTGATCGAGGCCGTGAAGCTGGCCGCATCGCGCCCCTCGGGTCCCGGCGGCGCCTCGGCAATCACGGTCTCGAACCGCGCGGCCTCCATGCGGAGCGGGGCGAGCTCGGCGGTCACGAGCCCATCGAGCCGTCCGGCCGCGGCCCCCCGCGCCTCGCTCAGCGCCTCGGCCGCCGTATCGTAGGCCGCCTCCGCCTCGGCCACCGCGCGTTCGAGGGCGGCGATATGCTCCTCGCCCGCATCGATGGCGTCGAGGCGCGCGGCAAGGCGGGTGGCAAGCTCCGGCAGCTCGGCCGGGTGCACCTCGTGCTTGCGGGCAAGGGCGCGCAGGGCGAAGAGCCGCTCCTCGCACGCCTCCAGCCGCTCGGGGCTGAAGGCCAGGGCGTCGAGCGCAGCGGCAACACCGGCCCTGGCCTCGCCAAGCTCGATCATCGCCCGGTCGAGCGCCGCAACGGGCGCGTCGAGATGCCCCTCGGCCCGGTCCGCCACACGGGTGAGCCGGTCGAGCGCATCTGCCGCGCCGCCCTCGGCCCGCTGCTCCAGCGCCTCGGCTGCCTTCTCGACCTCCTCGCCGATGCGGACGGCGGCCTGCATCAGGCGGCGTTCGGCATCGAGCCGCTCCTCCTCGCCTTCCTCGGGTGCGGCCTTCTCAAGCTCCGCCACGGCATGGCGCAGGAAATCCGCATCCGACGCGGCCTTCGCCAGCGTCTCCCTGGCCTCCGCCAGCGAGCGCCGCGCCTTCTCGGCGGCGCCCCAGGCCGCGCGCACCGCCGCGCGTTCCGCCGCAAGGCCCGCATAGGCATCCAGCAGCGGACGGTGCGCCCGCGGGTCGAGCAGCCCCCGGTCATCATGCTGGCCATGCACTTCCACCAGCGTCTCGCCGATCCGACGGAGCGCTTCGGCCGAAACACGCTGGTCATTCACAAAGGCGCTCGCCGGCCCGTCCGCCCGCGCCACGCGGCGTAGCACCAGCTCCTCACCCGCCTCGAAGTCCAGCTCGGCCAGGATCTCGGCGGAGGGATGCCCCTCTCCCGGCGCGAACACGGCGGTGACGCTGCCCTGCGCGGCGCCCGCCTGCACAAGGTCCCGCCGCACCCGCCGGCCAAGCGCGAAGCCCAGCGCGTCGAGCAGGATCGACTTGCCCGCTCCGGTTTCCCCGGTGAGCACATTGAGGCCATGGTGGAAATCGAGGGTCAGCGCCTCGATCAGCACGATGTTCCGGATCTCGAGGCTCAGGAGCATGCGCCCCCCGGAAGTGAGGGAGAACGGGCCGAAACGGGAGGCCCTGACGGACACACGCGCCGCGGGCCTGCCATCGCCCTCAGAGCCAGCGGCCGAGGATGATCTGGCGGTAGAGCGAGGAGACCGTGCCGCCATCCCCTTCCTTCTCCACCACCTCGACCCCGGTGAGCGCCGCATAGCTGTCCGAATACCACTCCGAGCCGGGGAAGTTGGTGCCGAGCACCAGTGCCGCGTCCCGTGCCTCCGCCGTCAGCCCCAGCGAGAGATAGGCCTCCACCAAGCGGTGCAGCGCCTCAGGCGTCTGGCTCGTGGTGTCGTAGTTCTCCACCACGTTGCGGAAGCGGGCGATGGCCGCCGTGTAGTGCCCGCGCTTGAGGTAGTACCGGCCGACCGACATCTCCTTGCCCGCCAGGTGGTCCCGCGTGAGGTCGATCTTCAGCTGGCTATCCCGGGCATAGACGCTTTCCGGGTAGCGGCTCACGACGGTGTTGAGCTCCTCCAGCGCCTGGCGCGTCACCTCCTGGTCCCGGCCCACATCCACGATGTTGTCGTAGTAGGTGAGCGCGATGAGGTACTGCGCGTAAGCCGCATCCTCGTCCGCCGGGTAGAGGTCGATGTAACGCTGCGCCTGGCTTCGTGCGCCCGGATAGTCCCCGCCCTCATACGAGGCGAAGGCCGACATGATGATCGCGCGCTTCGCGAGCTGGGAGAACGGGTAGAGGCGCTCGACCTCGTTGAAGGTTTTGGCAGCCTGGAGCTGATCGCCCTCCGCGAGCTGGCTGTCGCCCCTCTCGAAGATCTCGGTGGCCGACAGTTCCTCGACCGGCGCCGGCTCGTCGGGGAAGAGCGAGCAGCCGGCAAGCGCGGCGGCGGCGACAAGGATGGCGAAGGGGCGGGCTCGGCGGATGGGCAAGCTCGGCATGGGCTCGACTGTCTCGTTCGGCTCAGGACGCGGAAATCCGCGTGAGATTACACTGCGGCCGGGCACACCGCCAGAGCTGTAGCAGGCTTGGACAGATCGTCGGCGCACCGCTGGCGCGGCACGCCGGCAGGATCGGATCAGACCGCGACGCTCCGGGCCGCTTCGTCGCCCCGGCGACGCGGCGCACGGCGGGCAGGCAGGCGCATGGCCCCCTTCACGTCGCGGGCCCGACGCCACGCATCGGGAGCGTCGAAAAGAGCGCGGAGGAGGAGGTTGGTCATCTCGTGACCCGCCTTCTCACCTTCATAGACACCGCGGATCGGCGCGCCGGCCAGCGCAAGGTCGCCCACCGCGTCGAGCGCCTTGTGCCGCACGAACTCATCGACGCGGCGCAGGCCCGAGGGGTTCAGCACACGGCCCTTGTCGACCACCACCGCGTTCTCGAGGCTGCCACCACGGGCAAGGCCAAGCTTGCGCAGGTGCTCCACCTCGGCGAGGTGGCCGAAGGTCCGGCAGTCTGCCAGCTCCTCAGCGAACACCGGGCCGGCCATGCCGAGCTCGATCTCCTGGCGGCCGATGGCGGGATCGGCGAACTCGATCTGGAAGCGGATCGCGAGGCCGGGCGCCCCGTCGCTCGGCAGCAGCGCGGCGCGTCGGCCGTCGCGCACCACCTCGACCGGCTTCAGGATCTCGATGACCTCGGGCGCGGTGCCCGTGGCAACGAGACCGGCCTTCTGGAAACCCTCGATGAACCGCTGGGCCGAGCCATCCATGATCGGCACTTCCGGCCCGTCGAGCACGATGCGCGCATCTGCGATGCCCGCGCCCGCCAGCGCGGCCATCAGGTGCTCCACGGTCCCCACCGAGACACCGTACTCGTTCTCGAGCTTCGTGCAGAGCTGCGTATCGCACACCAGGTCGTGGTGCGCGGGGATGCGCCCCGTCCCGAGCGCGGCGTCGACCCGCTCGAACACGATCCCGGCGCCGGGCATTGCCGGCAGCACCTTCGCGGTTACGGGGCGGCCGGAATGCAGGCCCACGCCCTTGAAGACCGCGGTATTCGCGAGAGTGAAACGCATGCTCTTGTCCTCGTTCCGCCTGCTTTGTTTTGCTCGTCTTGGGCGACGGCGCCGCAGCGGGATATTGTTCTGCTAAGCATTCATTAAAGCCGTGGCAGAGGGGAACCAATTCAACAATTATGTCCCTTTGCAACAGAGTGCGCTGCGTCGCATCAAAAAAGACCCGCGCCCTTTCGGACGCGGGGCTCACAGAACGGTGAGGCCGAAAGAATATTGCTTTAGAGGACGCTAAGGCAGTGAGCTCACGCTGGGCGCGCGCGAGCCCAGAGAAGATTACGCCGCCCGATCACAAGGTCCGGACGGCGCTGCACATCAGTTCGCCTGGCGGCGCAGGAAGGCCGGGATGTCGCCCTCATCGTCATCCGCCGCGTCGCCGCGTGCGCCTGCCTGCGGTTCGATGCGGCGCTGGACGCCCGGTTCCTGGTGTCCCGCAACGCGGTTGATGAGCCGGTTGATGGTGAAAAGGCCGGCCCGGCCGCTCGCGGGCTGCGGGGCTTCGGCCGCCGGTGCCGGTTGCGCCGCTGGCTCGCTCGCGGCCGTCATCGCGCGGGCCGAAGGCGCGGCACGATCCAGCGACCGGTCGTCTAGGTCGAAGAGCCCGGGCCCGGTGTCGTCGTCGAAGGAAGGCGCCGGGCGCGGTGCCTGTTCGCGTGCAAGGCGTGCCTCACGGGCCTGTTCGCGCACCCGCTCCGCCCGGGCGCGGATCTCGTCCGGCGACGGTGCGGCGCCCAGGGGGCGCTCCGGTGCGGGAGCAGCCTCGGGCGGGCTGAACGGGGCCGCTTCGGCAGCCCGTGCCTCATCCTCCGGCCCGCGGAACGCCGCGGCCAGGGTCGCCCGGGCGCTGGCCACCACGCTGGCCGGCGAAGGCCGCGCAACCTCCGCCTCCGGCGCCTCGGCTGCCACTGCCGGCTCGGCCTCAGGCTGCATCTCGGGCTGAGCTTCGGAGCGGGCCTCGACCAGCGCAGGCGCCGGAGTGGGCGCAAGGGCCGGCGCAGGGGTCGGGGCCGCGGCAGCCGCAGCACGCGCCTGCCCGCCGCGCAGCGCATCGATGCCCGCGCTGTCGGTCATCGCCGGGCGGCGGCGCGACGGCGTGTGCGTCTCGTCCTCCGGCCGGCTCATCTGCTCCGCATCGATGCCGGTGGCGACCACGCTCACCCGCATCTTGCCGTCCATATCCGGGTCGATGGCCGAGCCGAACTTGATCAGCGCGTTCGGGTCCACCTCGTCCTTGATGCGGTTCGCCGCCTCGTCCATCTCGAAGAGCGTGAGGTCGTAGCCGCCG
>JBCBHB010000251.1:0-5016 GCA_038526025.1 Pseudomonadota bacterium | reverse complement strand
GGCGGGGGAGACGAACAAGCTCGTCGGCTTCGTGGGCGGGGCGGCGAGCGCGCCCGGCTCGAACAACCCAGGCCTCTACGATGCGCGCGAATACGATGCGGTGGTGGCGTCGGGCGAGCAGGTGACCGCGGGGCTGATGGCGCTGACGCTCCAATCCCTCGGCGTCGCCGCACGGTCGTGGCAGGGTTGGCAGATCCCGATCCGCACCTCCGCGGCCCATGGGGCGGCGCGGATCGAGGCGATCGATACCGAGAACCTCGACCGCAAGTTCCAGGAAGGGCTGCACGCCGTCGTATCGGGCTTCCAGGGCCTTGGGCCGGACGGGCGGATCGCGACGCTGGGGCGCGGCGGCTCGGACACCTCGGCCGTGGCGTTGGCCGCGGCCCTGGGTGCCGAGCGCTGCGATATCTACACAGATGTGGACGGGGTCTACACCACCGATCCGCGGATCGAGCGCCGCGCACGCAAGCTCGACCGGATCGGCTACGAGGAAATGCTGGAGCTCGCCTCGCTCGGCGCGAAGGTGTTGCAGACCCGCTCGGTCGAGCTCGCGATGCGGTATAACGTGCGGCTGATGGTGCGCTCGTCGTTCTCCGACGATCCCGGCACGCTGGTCTGCCGCGAGGAGGAACTCTTGGAACAGAACGTCGTCTCGGGCGTCGCCTATAGCCGCGACGAAGCGAAGCTCACGCTCCTCAAGGTGCCGGACAGGCCGGGGATCGCCGCCTCCATCTTCGGCCCGCTCGCCGATGCGGGCGTCAATGTCGACATGATCGTCCAGAACATCGGCGCGGATGGCATGACCGACATGACCTTCTCGACGAGCCTTGCCGATGTGGCCCGCGCGCGCGCCGCGCTGGATGCAGCGCAGGGCGAGATCCGTGCGCAGGACCTGGTGGTGGACGAGACGGTGGCGAAGGTCTCGGTGGTCGGCATCGGCATGCGCAGCCACGCAGGCGTTGCCCAACGGATGTTCAAGGCGCTCGCCGATGAGGGCGTTAACATCAAGGTCATCACAACCTCCGAGATCAAGGTGTCGGTGCTGATCGACCGGAAATACATGGAACTGGCGGTCCAGGCCCTGCACGAGGCCTTCGACCTGGCCACGACCGCGGGCTGAGTAATGGCGTCAGGGCTCGAATGCGATTGGCATGGAGCCTGCAGGAGCGCCGGATGGGAAGCGTCGACCATGACGCTTGAGAAGGAGCCGGGGCGCCATGCGCACCACCGAAAAAGGCGGGTCTCGCGCGTTGCTGCGCTCCCTCCGCACCGTGATGGCGCGGCAGGGGGACGGGCAGGCGCGACTCGACAAGGTGGTGAACCTCGTTGCCTCCAACATGGTGGCCGAGGTCTGCTCGATCTATCTGAAGCGCGATGACCGGACGCTGGAGCTCTGCGCCACCGAGGGCCTGAACCCCGAGGCCGTGCACCGGGCGCGGCTGCGCGTGGGCCAGGGGCTGGTGGGCCGCATCGCCAAGGAAGCCGAGCCCATCGCGACGGACGACGCGCAGAACGCACCGGGCTTCCGCTACCTGCCGGAGACGAACGAGGAGCTGTTCCGCTCCTTCGTCGGCGTGCCGATCCAGAGGCTGGGCGAGGTGATGGGCGTGCTCGTGGTCCAGAACCGCACGCCGCGGCGCTATACCGAGGATGAGATCGAGGCGCTGGAAGTGGTCGCCATGGTCATCGCGGAGATGGCTGAGGCGGGTGCGTTCCTGAGCACCGACGGGCTCTCGGCAGGTGCCGGGCGCCGCGCGGGCCCGCTGATGATCGACGGCTCGGCGGTGTGCGACGGGGTGGCCGAGGGGGTGGTGCACCTCCATGAGCCGCGTCTCGTGGTGTTCGACCCCATCGCCGACGACATCGAGACCGAGCGGCGGCGGCTGGCCGAGGCGCTGGCGAACATGCGCGAGGATATCGACCGGATGATCTCGGCCGAACGGCTCGGCCCCACCGCGGAGACGCGGGATATCTTCGAAGCCTATCGGATGTTCGCGCGGGACAAGGGCTGGATGCGCCGGCTCGACGAGGCGGTGGAGAGCGGGCTGGCCGCCGAGGTGGCGGTGGAAAAGGTCCAGTCCATCGTGCGGGCACGAATGGAGCGGGCGACCGACCCCTATCTGCGGGACCGGCTGCATGACCTCGACGACCTCGCGAACCGTCTCCTCCGCTATCTCTCCGGCGGGGACGGGATCGACGAGCTGCCCGAAGGCGCGATCCTCGTGGCCCGCAGCATCGGGCCGGCGGAACTGCTCGACCATGCGGGGCGCATCAGGGCCGTGGTGCTGGAGGAAGGCAGCCATGGCAGCCATGCCTCCATCGTCGCCCGCGCCATCAACATCCCCATGATCATCGGGGCCGAGCGCATCACGCGCGACGCGAACCCGGCGGATGCCATCGTGGTGGATGGGGACCAGGGGCGCGTGCATCTGCGCCCCGAACCCTCGGTGCTGAGCGCCTTCCGCGAGAAAATCGGGCTCGAGAAGCAGAACCGCGCCGTCTATCGCAGCCTCGCCAAGAAGCCGGCGGAGACGAAGGACGGCGCCGTGGTGCGGCTGCGCATGAACGCGGGCATCCTGGCGGACCTGCCGAGCCTCGAGGTTTCGGGCGCGGAGGGCGTGGGCCTCTTCCGCACGGAGCTGCAGTTCATGATCCGCGGCTCCCTGCCCGGCCGGGAGATCCAGGCGGCGCTCTACGATCGGGTGCTGACGGCGGCGAAGGGGCGGGAGGTGATCTTCCGCACGCTCGATATCGGGTCGGACAAGATCCTGCCCTACCTCAAGCGCGAGGTGGAGCCCAACCCAGCGCTCGGCTGGCGAGCGATGCGCGTGGCGCTCGACCGCCCGCTCCTTTTCCGCATGCAGGTGCAGGCGCTGATCCGCGCGGCGCGGGGCCGGCCCCTCAGCGTGATGTTCCCGATGATCACCGAGGGCTGGGAGTTCCATGCCGCGCGCGAGATGGTGCTCGCGGAGGTGGAGCGGCTGGCGGCACGCGGCGTGGCACGGCCGGAGACGCTGCGCCTTGGCCTGATGCTCGAGACGCCGAGCCTGGTGTTCGCGCCGCAGTCCCTCTTCGAACTGGCGGACTTCGTGAGCGTGGGGGGCAACGACCTGCTGCAGTTCTTCTTCGCCGCCGACCGGGAGAACGACCGCGTGCGCCGGCGCTACGATCTTCTCAACGAGACGGCGCTGCGCATGCTCTCGGAAGTGGTGCGCCGCTGCGATGCCGCCGGCACGCCTCTCAGCTACTGCGGAGAGGCGGCGGGGCGGCCGCTCGAGGCCATCGCGCTCGCCGCCATCGGCTTCCGCGAGCTTTCGATGCGGCCCGCCTCCATCGGCCCCGTGAAACGGGCGCTCCGCAATGTCGACCTGAAGGCGGCCATGGCGGAGATCGAGCGGGCCTTCGCGGAGGGACATGCCTCGGCCCGCCCGCGCCTTCGCGCCTGGCGCGATGCCGAGCGGATGCCTTTCTAGGCACTTCCCCGCCCCGCGCACGCCTCACGATCAGATGACCTGCGTCAATGCCGCCCTGCGGTATGCCTGCGACTGGTTCTAACGAGCCGGAAACGGTAGCTTTCGGGAAACGAACGACGGAGGTACGCCATGGAGATGCCCGAACCGAGCCAGCAGGCCCTGGGCGCGCGGGAGCGGCTGGTCGCCGATCTGACGGCGGCGCTCGGCCCCGACGGCGTGATCTCCGCGCTCGAGGAACTGGTAGCGTATGAGTGCGATGCGCTCACCGCCTATCGCTGCCCACCGCTCGCCGTCGCCCTGCCCTCCACCACCGAGGAAGTGGCCGAAGCGGTGCGGATCTGCGCGCGCCATGGCGTGCCGATCGTGCCGCGCGGCGCAGGCACCTCGCTTGCCGGCGGCGCCCTGCCGACGGCGGACAGCGTGATCCTCGGCGTCGCGCGCATGAACGCCGTGCTACAGGTGGACCTCGACAACCGCTTCATCCGCGTCGAGACCGGCATCACGAACCTGAAGGTGACCGGCGAGGTGGAGGGCGACGGGTTCTTCTACGCGCCCGATCCCTCCTCCCAGCTCGCCTGCGCCATCGCCGGGAACATCGCGATGAATTCGGGCGGCGCACACTGCCTGAAATATGGTGTGACCACGAACAATCTCCTCGGCGTGAAGCTGGTCACGCCGGAGGGCGAGGTCGTCGAGATCGGCGGTGCGCATATGGAGGCGGGCGGCTACGACCTGCTCGGCCTCATCTGCGGCTCCGAAGGGCAGCTCGGGCTGGTGACCGAGGCGACGCTGCGGATCCTGCCGAAGCCGGAAGGCGCGCGGCCGATCCTGGTGGGCTTCGAGACATCCGAGGTCGCAGGCGCCTGCGTGGCGGACATCATCAAGTCCGGCATCATTCCTGTGGCCATAGAGTTCATGGACAAGCCCTGCATCGACGCGACGGAAAAGCACGCCAAGGCGGGCTATCCGATGGATGCGGGCGCGCTGCTGATCATCGAGGTGGAAGGGTCGGAGGAGGAGATCGAGGAGCAGCTCGTCTCCATCCGTGCCATCGCCCAGAACCACCATCCGGTGGCGATGCGGGAGGCCACGAACGAGGCGGAGGCGAAGGCAATCTGGCTCGGCCGGAAGTCCGCCTTCGGGGCGATGGGGCAGCTCGGCGACTATATCTGCCGGGATGGGACGGTGCCCGTGGGCATGCTGCCGGAGGTGCTTCGGCGCACGGCGGAGCTGGCGGATGGCTACGGCCTGCGCGTGGCCAATGTGTTCCACGCCGGCGACGGGAACCTGCATCCGCTCATCCTGTTCAATGCCAATGCGCCAGGGCAGCTCGAGAAGGCCGAGGCGCTGGGGGCGGATCTGCTGAAGCTCTGCGTCGATGTGGGTGGCTGCCTTACGGGCGAGCATGGCGTGGGCGTGGAGAAGCGCGACCTGATGCTGCACCAGTACCGGGCCGAGGATCTGGAGCAGCAGATGCGGGTGAAGGACGTATTCGACCCGCACTGGCTGTTGAACCCCGCGAAGGTCTTCCCGCTTTCCGTGA
>JBCBHB010000250.1:0-5024 GCA_038526025.1 Pseudomonadota bacterium | reverse complement strand
CGACCGACCGCAAACGCATGGCGGTGCGCAGCGGCGGCCGCCACGCGATCACCGAGCTCCGCCCCCTAGCCGCCCTCTCGGGGGGAAGCACCCGCCCCTGGGCCTGCCTCGCGGAGTTCCAGCTCGAAACGGGCCGCACGCACCAGATCCGCGTGCACGGCGCCCATATCGGCCATCCGCTGGTCGGAGACCCGGTCTACGGCCTGGGCCGGCGCCGCCCGCCCGGCGATGCCGGGGCCGCCGGCGACGCAGCCCTCGCCTTCCCGCGACAGGCCCTGCACGCCGCCAGCCTCGGCTTCGAGCACCCGGTTACCGGCGCGCCCCTATACCTCGAAAGCCCGCTGCCGGAGGACATCGCTGCCTTGCTCGGCGCCCTCGGCGCGCCGTAGAAACCGCCCAGGCCGTCGTAAAACCGTCCGCGACCCACTGAAATCCCGACAAAAACCTGCACGAAAGGTGATCAACCTTTCGGTAACACCTCCG
Organism: Pseudomonadota bacterium; assembly: GCA_038526025.1. Classification (GTDB taxonomy): domain Bacteria; phylum Pseudomonadota; class Alphaproteobacteria; order Rhodobacterales; family Rhodobacteraceae; genus Thermohalobaculum. The sequence goes on along the minus strand of JBCBHB010000250.1, from coordinate 4,541 downwards.
GAACACTGTTGCGGGGGCCGATGGCACTCTATGTGCCCATCAAGAGACGGTGACAAAGACAAGGAGCCATAAGGCCATGAGCAGCTATGCCAGCCTCCCGGCCCCCTCGCCCGAGCAGGGGATGAGCCGGTATCTCTCCGAGATCCGCAAGTTTCCCATGCTGGACCCGGACGAAGAATTCATGCTCGCCAAGGCGTGGGTCGATCATGGGGACCGCGAATCCGCGCACAAGCTCGTGACGTCCCATCTCCGCCTCGCGGCGAAGATCGCCATGGGCTATCGCGGCTACGGCCTGCCGACGGCGGAGGTGATCTCGGAAGCGAATGTGGGCCTCATGCAGGCCGTGAAGCGCTTCGACCCGGACAAGGGCTTCCGCCTCGCCACCTACGCAATGTGGTGGATCCGCGCGAGCATCCAGGAATACATCCTGCGCTCGTGGTCCATGGTGAAGCTCGGCACCACGGCAGCGCAGAAGAAGCTCTTCTTCAACCTCCGCAAGGCGAAGGGCAAGATCGGCGCGCTCGAGGAGGGGGACCTCCGGCCCGAGCATGTGCAGAAGATCGCCAAGGATCTCGGCGTGAACGAGGATGAGGTGGTCAGCATGAACCGCCGCCTCTCCGGCGGGGGCGACAGCTCGCTCAACACGCCGCTCAAGGGCGACGGCGAGAGCACCACCGAGTGGCAGGACTGGCTGGCGGACGACGACGCGGACCAGGCGGCCACCTATGCCGAGAGCCAGGAGATGGACGCGCGCCGCGATCTCCTCATGGAAGCGCTCGAGACACTGAACGACCGCGAGAAGCACATCCTCACCGAGCGCCGCTTGCAGGAAGAGCCGGTGACCCTCGAGGAGCTCTCGAAGGTCTACAATGTGAGCCGGGAGCGGATCCGCCAGATCGAGGTGCGCGCGTTCGAGAAGCTGCAGAAGCGCATGCGCGAACTGGCAGGCGCAAAGGGCATGCTCGACCGTTCCGCGCGTTAGCGCGATCGTGCTGCACGGCCGCCGCGCCCGGCGGCCGTGCGACTAGCCCGACCTGAGTGCTGCGTCAGAGACGCCGCGCTCCGCAACTTGGAGCGCGATCAGACCGCACAGCCTCGCCTCGCTGCGCGCCAGCAGCCAACCGTCGCACAGCACGGTGTCTCCGCATCGCAGTTCGCGCGCGCAGGCCTCGGTGAAAGCTGAGCGCGCGAGCGCGGCCGCATCCGATCGAAACCCAGCGGCCAGAGACGGGACGCCCGCCAGCAAGGCGCCAAGCTTGCCCGGCGCGGCTTCCTCCGGAAATTCGGCGAGGTAGACGTTGCCGATCCTCGCCAAGGCGTCCTCCGCACCCTCAGCCCAAGAACAACGCCTGATCCCCGACAGCGCACCATACCCACCGTAGAGCAGCGGCGCCCACATGAGCGCGGAGAGCGCCCCGAGAAAGAGACGTCGTTTCAGCGTGCGCTCGGCCATCCCCGCCCTCTCAAGTCGCTACCGATTTCAGGTGTTCCGCCAGCTTGAGCGATGTCGCCGCGATCGTGAGCGTCGGGTTCTGCCACCCACAGGTCGGGAAGATCGCACTGCCCGCGACGTAGAGGTTTGCCACCTCGTGCACGCGCGCATCGGCATCGACCACCCCCTCGCGCGGCGAGGCGGCCATTCGCGTCGTGCCTATGTGGTGCGCACCGTAATAGCGCTCTTCGAGCGGCGTCTCCGGCGCCTCGGGAAGCTCGACGCGCATGCGGCCAAGGCCCAGCTTCGCAATCTCGGTTGCGAGAAGCACATGCGCCCGGCGTAAGCTGTCGTGCAGGTCCGAGCCGATCCGGAAGTCGACCACAGGCAGCGGGCGACCCAGGATATCGCGTCGTTCCGAGAGCCGCACCCTATGGTCGGGATCGGGCGGCATCTGGAAGTAGTTCGCGAGCGTGAAACCGACGAGCGGAGGCTCCCCGCCACAAAGCGCGGCCGCGAAGGCTGTCCCCGGATCGGCCACAAGCAATGCCATATCCTCGGCGCGTATCGTTCCCGCCCGCAGATCGGCAGCCGCAAGGCTGTAAGGGAACATACCTCGCAGATCCGCACGAAAGCCGGGCAGCCCGTGCGCCTCCTCCAGCTCACGCGTCGCGGCGATCGAGGCACGAATCCGACCGCCACCGATGACGTGATGCTCGAGGTAAAGCCCCTCGCGGTCGAGCGACCGGCTCGGCACCACCTGCCCACTCTCGTACCAAATGTGCTCCTGGAAGAAGCGCCCGACGAGATCGCTGCCGTTGCCCAGTCCCGCCGGTCGCTGCCGGTTCGAGGTAAGCAGCAGCCGGGCGTTCTCGATCCCACCGGCCGCGAGCACGAAGTACCGAGCCCGGACCGTGAAGCTGGTGGAAGCCGTTGTAAGGAACCGCCCGGTCGAGACGGCGTTGCCGCCCTCATCCAACACCAGCTCCGAAAGATCGGCGAAGAGGTAGACGTCCGTATCGCCGTCTTGCGTCAGCACGTCGTCGAGAGCCAAGCCGAAGCGGTGGGGATTGTAGCGTCCGATGACCGTTCGGAACGCCCCACCCCCGTCCAGACCGAAGAGCGGTTTGCCGGTGGTCGCCGACGCTGCCTGAGCGTCGTAGTCGAATTCGCCGAGCCCCATGATCTCATGTGCACGACGGTAGTACGGGATGAGCGTGTCCAGACCATAGGGCCAACCGCTATGCGGGATCCAAGGCAGGCGCTCGAAGTCCTTCGCCTCCAGCGGGAAACACTGCCCGCCCCAGTGGTTCGTCGTCCCACCGTAGTAGCGCAGGCGGGTGCCGACGACGTGATACTCGTCGCCCTGCACGTCGACGTCGAGGAGGGCGTTGTCCTCCTTGCGCGGGTTCAATCCTCCAGCTTCGAACACCGCCACCTTCAGACCGAGGCCGAGCAGCCCCTGCGCAACGGTAAGGCCCGCAGCACCCGCGCCAATGATGGCCACATCCGCCGAGATCTCGGTGCCTTCGGGCACGCGGCGGCTATCGAGAAAACCCCTCATCGCGCGCTCTCTGCAATGGTTCGGAGCATCACTCGCCCGCCGCAAGGACCTTAATGAACGCGATGAGCGCCCGCCGTTCCGCAGGGTCGGCGATCCCGTAATGCGCCATCCAGTTTCCCGGCATCATGCCCTGAGGGTCTTCGATGTAGGCGTCGAGGATCTCTTCCGTCCAAATGAAGTCCGCCTCTCTGAAAACCGGAGAATGCTGGTGCGGAATTGAGGCCACCCGGCGCCCGATCAAGCCATGGAGTGTCGGGGCCGTGATGGTGTTTCCCGCGTGGCAGATGCCGCATTGGACGTTGTAGATCTCGCGCCCGCTCTCTTGCTCCGCGGAAAGCTCCCGAGATGCCGAGCCGGCGGACGCTCCGAGAACAACGCAAGCGCTTACCATCCAAGCAAATAATCCGCGCATGCAACATCTCCCCCATGCCGGCGCACGGTCCCAGAGGAGATGGTCGATTTCAAGGCGGTTCTGCGCCTGAGGAGGCGGTCGCGCGCATCAAGCATAGGGAGTGCGTTCGGCACTCTTCGCCGCCGGCTGCACATGCCGTTCTCACCAGTGAGCAGCATGCGGTGGCCCGTACCGGCTGCTCCGAGCATACCGGCACGGGGGCCGGGTCATCTCAGCCGGTCGTCGGAATGCAGCCTTTGATCTCGGTAGCGTGACCATCGGCCAGCACCGTGAAGCGTAGATCCCGGCGCTCGACCCAGGCCTCCGGATCGCCAAGCCTGAGCACGGCCTCGAGCGCGACATCGCCGTCCGCAGACGCGTAGAGCAGCGGCGGCTCCACCCAGCTTCCCGTCGGGCCCTCGACCACGATCACCGGCATCGCGGAGGCGCCAACGCTTTCGGGCATCGAGAACTCCGCCGTCACCGCGCGCGTCTCGCCCGCACCGGCGATCCGGCAGGCCTCCAGCGCCACACCGCTCGCCGCCGCGTCGAGCGGCATCGCGGCACGCCCCGCCGCAATCACGCCGTCATGCAGGCTCGAGGCGGCAGGCGGCACCGAAACGGCGCGATCCACCTGCTCGAAGACACAGATGTCGCGACACACCCCGAACATCGCCGAGAGGCGCAGCTCCACGGGCTCGCCCGCCCGCTCGGGCGTGAGGGTCAGCGGCAGGACCACACGGCCCCCATAGCCCAGCGTCTGGTACCCGAAGCTCTGGAACACCACCGGCGCGGGCCAACCCACTTCGATATCCGCGAGGTTGCCCGACGCGGTCCAATCGAACTCCGGCGGCACGCCCGCCTCGCCCGGCTGGCGCCAGTAGGTCTTCCACCCGGGCTTCACCTGCAGAACAAGGGCAGCGGATTGTCGCCCGTCATCCAGCCGCCCGCCGGGCAACAGCTTGGCATCGAGAAAGGAGCCACCGCGAGAGACGACCTGCTGCGCGCCGGCCTCGGGCGCACCGCCCGCTGCCGCAAGCAGCATCGCTGCCCCGATCGAGGCCGCCAGCGCCCCGCATCTCGTCCTGTTCATCGTTCCACTCATGCTTTTCAGATAGGCGAAAGCCATGCCCGCCGCACTTCTCGATTTCGTG
>JBCBHB010000249.1:0-5027 GCA_038526025.1 Pseudomonadota bacterium | reverse complement strand
AATCCTGAACCGGCATGGGGTTTCGGTGCTGCGTTTCTGGAACAATGAGGTCTTGGGGAACCTGGGTGGCGTGCTGCTGTCCGTTCAGGCGGTTGCCCGGTCTCTCGCCGCAGAGACCCCCTCCCCGTCCCTCCCCCTCGGAGGGGGAGGGGGCGAAATCGGCGGTCTGCCATTCGAAACCCTGAGACTGTCGCTTGCCGAGAGGGTGAAAACTTGCTGAGACGACTTCATCAAGAGCAGCCCGAGGGCTTTGCGTTCACGCCGGCGAACCAGGCTTGGGCGGAGGGGCAGTTGAAGAAGTATCCCGAGGGTCGGGAGGCTTCGGCGATCATTCCGCTGCTCTGGCGGGCGCAGGAGCAGGAGGGCTGGCTCTCCCGCCCGGCCATCGAGCATGTGGCGGATATGCTGGGCATGGCGCGCATCCGGGCGCTGGAGGTGGCGACCTTCTACTTCATGTTCCAGCTCCACCCCGTTGGCAGCGTTGCGCATATCCAGGTCTGCGGCACGCTTTCCTGCATGCTTTGCGGGGCGGAGGACCTGGTGAGCGTCTGCCAGGAGAAGATCGCCAAGGCGCCCCATGCCCTCTCCGCGGACGGTAAGTTCTCCTGGGAGGAGGTCGAGTGCCTCGGCGCCTGTGCGAACGCGCCCATGGTGCAGATCGGCAAGGACTACTATGAGGACCTGACGGTGGAGAGCTTCACCGCGATCCTGGACGCGCTGGCGCGGGGCGAGGTGCCGGCGCCGGGGTCCTACAAGGGCCGTTTCGCGTCGGAACCCGAGGGCGGGCTTACCTCGCTGGCCGACCAGCCGCGCGACCACAAGGGCAACGCCTCGGTCGAGATCGCCGCGCTGGTGGGCGACAGCATCAAGCGCATCGACGGGCAGGAGCCGGCCTACACGGTCACCGTGCCGGGCGCGCTGCCCGCGCAACCGGCCTACGCGGCTGCGGCGGCGCCCGAGCCCATGCCCGCCGCAGAGGCCGCCCCGGCCCCGACCCCGGCTCCGACCCCGGCCCCGGCGCCCGCAGCCGAACCGGCCGCGGACCCGGCGCCTGCTGCTGCGGAGATGGTGGATCGGGACGGTGAGGAGGGGCCGGCGCCGGCGCTCTACACCGCGGCGCCGGACGACGGCGGGGACGATCTGCAGAAGCTGAAGGGCGTGGGCCCGAAGCTCGAAGGCGTGCTCCACGAGCTCGGGGTCTACACCTTTGCGCAGATCGCCTCCTGGGGCCCGGACGAGATCGCCTGGGTCGACACGCGGCTGAACTTCAAGGGCCGCATCGAACGCGACGACTGGGTGGGCCAGGCCAAGGCCCTGATCGACGAGGGAGGCGGATGATGCAGAACGTGACTTCGCAAGAACGCTCACCGGCGGTCGCAGGGCTCCGGCGCTACGGCTGGGTGTCGACGGCACTCGGCGGCGCGGCGGCGACCATCTGCCTGATCCTCTTCTGCTTCACGCAGCACTACACGGCGATGACCGGGGTGGCGCTGACGGCGATGGCGCTCCAGATCCTCGCCTTGGCGATCCTTTTCTTCCCCGCCTTCGGGGACCTGCGCGCAGAGCTGCGGGGCGGATCGATCCGCGTGAACCCCGCGCGGGAGAAGGCCGCGATGGGCAAGCCGCCCGTCTGGTTGATCGCGTTCTTCGTCGTCTGGCTGTTGATCGAGGTGGCGCGGCTTGTTTTGCTGGAGGCCTCCATCAGCGTGAGCCTCGTCATGCTCATCGCCGTCGCGGCATTACTCTCCAAGACCGGATGGCCGACCGGGGAGACCACGGCACAACGGGCGAAAGGTGCTGCCGCACTGGGGATGGTCGGGCTCATGCTCTCGATGATGCCTGGCATGATGGCGGGTCGCTATCTGGAGGTCAGCGGTGCCATCGACGTGCCGGAAGGCGTTGCCATGCTCGGCTTGGCGGTCCTGATGGTTCTCCCGGCGATGTTCGTCTTCTTCTCCACAATCAATGTCATCGGGCGGGCCGGACATGCTCACTGATCAAGATCGCATCTTCACCAATCTCTACGGCATGGCCGACCGGAGCCTGAAGGGTGCCAAGGCACGCGGGCACTGGGACGGGACGGCGGACCTAATCGCCAAGGGGCGGGACGGGATCATCAACGAGGTCAAGGAGTCCGGCCTGCGCGGTCGTGGCGGGGCCGGCTTCCCGACGGGTCTCAAATGGTCGTTCATGCCGAAGGAGAGCGACGGTCGGCCGCATTACCTGGTGGTGAATGCGGACGAGTCCGAGCCCGGCACCTGCAAGGACCGCGAGATCATGCGGCATGACCCGCATACGCTGGTGGAGGGCTGCCTCATCGCCGGCTTCGCGATGGGGGCCCATGCCGGCTACATCTACATCCGTGGCGAGTATATCCGAGAGAAGGAAGCGCTGCAGGCGGCCATCGACGAGGCCTATGAGGACGGGCTGCTGGGCGCGAATGCCGCAAAGTCGGGCTGGGATTTCGACCTCTACCTCGTGCACGGCGCGGGCGCTTATATCTGCGGCGAGGAGACCGCGCTCATCGAGAGCCTCGAGGGCAAGAAGGGCATGCCGCGCCTGAAGCCGCCCTTCCCGGCGGGTGTGGGCCTCTATGGCTGCCCGACCACGGTGAACAATGTCGAGAGCATCGCGGTTGTACCGACGATCCTGCGCCGCGGGGCACCATGGTTCGCGGGCTTCGGGCGGCCGAACAATGCGGGCACGAAGATCTTCGCGATCTCGGGCCATGTGAACCGGCCCTGCGTGGTCGAGGAAGCGATGTCGATCCCCTTCAAGGAGCTGATCGACCGGCATTGCGGCGGTGTGCGCGGCGGCTGGGGCAACCTCAAGGCCTATATCGCCGGCGGCTCCTCGGTGCCCTGCCTGCCCGCCAGCACGGCGGATGACTGCATCATGGATTTCGACTGGCTGCGGGAGAACAAGTCCGGCCTCGGCACGGCGGCGGTGATGGTCATGGACCAGTCGACCGACATCGTGAAGGCCATCTGGCGGCTCTCGAAGTTCTACAAGCATGAGAGCTGCGGGCAGTGCACGCCCTGCCGCGAGGGCACGGGCTGGATGATGCGCGTGATGGAGCGGCTGGTGAAAGGGGAGGCGGAGATCGAGGAGATCGACGTGCTGCTCGATGTCACCACGCGGGTGGAGGGCCACACGATCTGCGCGCTGGGGGATGCGGCGGCCTGGCCGATCCAGGGCCTCATCCGGCATTTCCGCGAGGAGATCGAGGACCGGATCAAGGCCGCCAAGACCGGCCGGACCGGCGCGATGGCGGCGGAGTAGTCTGCGTGCGTCTCGTCCCCGCCTTGCTGCTTCTGGGCCTTATGGCCGCCTGCGGGCGCGGGGACGGTGCTGTGGACGATGCGCCGCCGCCGGCGCCCAAGCCGGAGGCGGCCGAGCACCCGAATGCACGGTTCCTTGTGGATTATGGCGGGAACTACTACCGCGTGGACGTGCGCTACGTGACGCTGATCGACGAGTCGGTGATCGCGGTGCGCCAGGGGCCCGGCAAGGCGGTGGAGGAGGACTGGACGCGGGTGACCCTGCCGGCCAATCCGGGCTTTGTCGCGAGCACCAATTTCGCGGACGAGACCTACGAGACCTACGTGATCGAGATGGCAAAGGCCGTGCAAGCCGTGGGCGGGATCTGCCAGGAAGGGCAGGACGTGCTGATGGCCACGAACCGGGAAGGCGATGTGCGCACGACCTACCGGCGCAACCGCCAAGTCTGGGTGGTGTTCGCCCTGTGCCCCGAACAGGTGAGCTGAGACGATGCGGCGAGGGGGACGCCCATGATGCAGGATGTGAAGAGGCTCATACCGAGGCCACTGAGGCGGCCGCTCGGTGACTTGGCCCGGCTCATGGGCCTCAGAGGTGCCGAGCAGCCCGGCTTCTTTCACACTGGCGAGGACGACACATTGAAGCGCGGCGAGCTCGCGCCATGGTTCCTGGCCCATCAGGGGCGCGTCATTGACAAGTGGCACCATTACTTCGAGATCTACGAGACGCATCTCGCGCGCTTTCGGAACACGAAGGTCCGGATGCTCGAGATCGGAGTGCAGAATGGCGGCTCGCAGGAGATGTGGCGCGACTACATGGGTCCGGATGCGCTTCTCTACGGTGTCGACATCAATCCCGACTGTGCGAAACTGAACGGCGATGCGGGCGAGGTCCGCATTGGCTCTCAGGACGATCCAGAGTTTCTGCGCCGCGTGATCGACGAGATGGGCGGTGTAGATGTCGTACTGGACGACGGCAGCCATGTGATGAAGCACATCCGGACGTCGTTCGACACGCTCTTTCCCTATGTCTCCGAGGGCGGCATCTACATCGTGGAGGATCTGCATACTGCTTACTGGTCAAACTTCGGCGGGGGCCACCGTCGCCCGGCAAGCTTCATCGAGCACGTGAAGAGCCTCGTCGACGGTATGCACCACTGGTATCACGGGTATGGTGGTGGCCCCGCGATGACGAGAGACCGGATCTTCGCCGCGCATTTCTACGATGGCATGATTGTGCTCGAGAAGCGCGCCGTCGAGCGGCCACGGCGCTCGACGAGAGGCCGCCTCGCAAAAGTGGTTAGTGCCTCTGCGCCGGCGGAGGGGGCCGCGATGCCCGAACCGCCGGTGCGCGACGCATCATGACAGAGGTCGGACCCATGCATCTCGCGCAACTCAACATCGGGCGGCTGCGGGCGCCGGTGGGGGATCCGCTGGTGGCGCCTTTTGTGGATGCGATCCAGACTGTGAACGGGCTTGGCAAGCGGATGCCCGGCTTTGTCTGGATGATGGAGGGCTCGGGCGAGCCCGGAGGGGGGCCCGGGAACACGGATGTCGCCATCGGTGGCGACCCGCAGTTCATCTCGAACCTGACGGTGTGGGAGGATGTTGCGAGCCTCGAGGCCTTCGTCTGGAAGACCGTGCACAATCAGTTCTACGACCGCCGGCACGAGTGGTTCGAGATGATGGAGGCCATGCATTTCGTGATGTGGTGGGTGCCCGCCGGCCATCGCCCGACCCTGGAGGAGG
>JBCBHB010000248.1:0-5042 GCA_038526025.1 Pseudomonadota bacterium | reverse complement strand
GCTTTCAGTCCGCCGAGGCCATCATCCGCGCGGATCCCAACCCCACCACACGCGTGCAGGCCGAGGTGCCGCTCGTGAACTGGTGGTTGCAGGCGGAGCTGTGGCTGGGCGGGGAATGCGCAGAGATCGAGCGGTTGTCGACCCGGCTCGAGCAGCTTGTCAGCGATCAGAGCGAACAGCCGCTGATGGCGCGGAGCTATGCCGAGGTGGTGGCCCCGGCACTCGCCACAGCCGAGCAGCGGTGCGGCTGAGCCGGCTGTGGCTCAGCGCGGGCTGCGCTTCGAGAGGATGCGCTGCAGCGTGCGGCGGTGCATGTTGAGGCGCCGCGCGGTCTCGGAGACGTTGCGGTCGCAGAGCTCGAACACACGCTGGATATGCTCCCAGCGCACGCGATCGGCGGACATGGGGTTCTCGGGCGGCTCGGGCTTTTCGTGCGGCGCCGAGAGGAGGGCCTTCTCGACGTCATCGGCATCCGCCGGCTTCGCGAGATAGTCCACCGCGCCGATCTTCACCGCGGCGACGGCAGTGGCGATGGCGCCGTAGCCGGTCAGCACCACGGCGCGGCAATCGGGCCGCTTCTCCTGTAGTGCCTCGACCACGTCGAGCCCGTTGCCGTCTTCGAGCCGCAGATCGATCACCGCATAGGCCGGCGGGTTGGCCCGTGCGACAACCATGCCTTCCTCGACGCTGCTGGCCATAACGGGCGCAAAGCCCCGTTTTTCCATGGCGCGGCTGAGCCGCGTGCGGAAGGCCGCATCGTCGTCGAGGATAAGGACCGAGGGGTCCGTGCCGATCATCGCTTCGGGCATGCATCACACCATTGGTTGCCGTACGCCACGCCAGATGCGCGTGAGCCCGGCAAAGTCAACGGGTGCGACAAGATGCGTGGTTTGGCGCAGGCGGGCGCGTCTTCAGCCCGCAAGACCCCGCGCTTCGAGCACCCGCTTCACCTCTGCCGCTGTCTCCTCCGGCGGGAAGCCGTTGCGGAAGATGCGCACCACGCCCTCCTCCGGCAGCTGGAAGTAGGTGTAGGCGGTGTGGTTCATCAGGTAGTTCTCGGCGTTATCCGGATCGTTCACCCGGCTGTAGAACACCTTGTAGGCTGTCGTTGCCTCGTCGAGCGCATCGCCCTCGCCGCGCAGGCCCACCATGTCGGGGTGCATGGCTTCGACGAAGTAGCCGAGCTGCTCCTCTGTGTCGCGCTCGGGGTCGACCGTGACGAAGACCGGGGTCACCTCGATCCCGTCCTCCGCCAGCAGGTCCACGGCATCGGCCATGTGCTGCGCGTCGAAGGGGCAGACATCGGGGCAGAACGTGTAGCCGAAATAGAGAAGCGTCGGCCCGTCGATCAGCGCCTCGGCCGTAACGGTCTCTCCCTCATGGCTCACCATCGTGAAGGGGCCGCCGAGGGTGCTGCCCGTCGCATCAATCGCGGAGGCGCCGAGTTCCGGGCCCTTCGGCTCACCCTGCAGCGCGAGCACCACGCCAGCGCCGAGGGCACCAAGGCACAGGGCGCCCGCGGCGGCGATCATGACCTTCTGCATCGTTCTCTCCTGCTCGGCAGATACCCGGCTAGAAGGGCATGCGACGCGCGCATTGCAAGACCCCGCGCCTTGCAATCGCGAAGAGTTGCGCGAGGTTGCAGCGGATGGCTGAAGGCGGCTTCAACTATCTTTTCGACATGCGCGCGCGGGGCGACTGGGTGCGGCTGCGCACGCTGTTGCTGCTGCGCTGGATCGCGGTGATCGGTCAGTCCGGCGCGGTGCTGACGGCAGTCCTCGCGATGGACTACCAGCTGCCCCTGCCGCTCTGTGCGGGGCTGATCTCCGCGGCGGTGTTGGCGAACCTTGTGGCGGGGGCCGTGTTTCCGGCGAAGGCGCGGCTTTCCGAGAACGCGACGCTCGCCTGGCTGATGTTCGACCTTGTGCAGATCGTGGCACTGCTGATGGCAACGGGAGGGCTCAACAACCCCTTCGCGCTGCTGGTGCTCGCACCGGTGACGATCTCCGCCTCGGCCCTGCGCCTGCAGCCGACGCTGTGGCTCGGGATCGCGGCCATCGTGCTCATCTCGCTCATGTCGAGCCTGCACCTGCCGCTGCTCGGGCCGGATGGCGAGGCGTTGGAGCTGCCGTTGCACTACCGGGGCGGCGTGGCCGTGGCCCTCGCCATCGCGGTGGGTTTCCTCTCGCTCTATGCCCGGCGCGTTTCGGTGGAGGGCTACGCCATGAGCCAGGCGCTTTCGGCCACGCAGATTGCGCTGGGGCGCGAGCAGCGGCTGGCGGCGATCGGGGGGATTGCGGCGGCAGCGGCGCATGAGCTCGGCACGCCGCTGGCCACCATCAAGCTCGTTGCGAAGGAGCTGGCGCGGGACCTTGAGGACCGGCCCGAGCTGGCAGAGGATGCGCGGCTCATTCATCAGGAGGCGGAGCGCTGCGGCCGCATCATGGCGGATCTCGCCCGCTCCGGCAGGCCGGACACGCAGCTCGACACCGCGCCGGTGATCTCCGTTCTCGAGGAAGCGGCGGCACCGCATGTGGACCGCGGCAAGGCCATCGTCATCCGGTTCGACGGGCGGGAGGTGGATGGCGATGGCGGGGGCGTGGATGGCGAGGCGATCCCCATCGTGGAGCGGAGGCCAGAGCTGATCCACGGTCTCCGCAACCTGATCCAGAACGCCGTGGACTTCGCGAAGAGCACGGTGTGGCTCGATATCGAGCAGCACGAGGCGGCGCTGGTGCTGCGTGTGCTCGACGATGGTCCGGGCTTCGATGCGGATGTGCTGCCACGCCTCGGAGACCCCTACGTCTCCTCCCGTCCGCGCGGTGGGCGGGGGCGCGCGGGCAAGGGCGCGCCAGGCGGCGACACCTATGAGGGCATGGGCCTCGGCGTCTTCATCGCCCGCACCCTGCTCGAGCGTACGGGCGCCAGCATCCGCTTCGCGAACGCGCCCTCCCAAGGAGCCAGCGCCGGGGGCGAGGCGGTGCCGCAGGGAGCAATGGTGGAACTGCGCTGGCCGGCCGGGACGGTGGACCGGACGAAGCGCGAGAGCCGGCAGCCGGCGCAGCCGCGGCTCAGCGCTTAAGCTCTTCGCAACTGTCGCGCCTTAAGGTTCTGAGGCTTCGACGGAATCTTGCACATCTGCCCATGGGGCGTGCTATCCTCAACCCTCTGGCGAGTTGGGTGGAGCGCCGTGTCTGTGCTGAGCTGGGTCATCGTGGGCATCCTCATCGCAGCGGCCGCCGCCATCTGCACGATGCTCGCTGCCCGTTTGCGGCGGGCGGAGGCGCGGCAGGAAGCGACCGAAGCGCTGTTGGAAGGCTATGTCATCCGCGCAGAAGAATACGCGATCCTCGATGCCTCTCCCGCAGCGAAGACCCTGCCTGGCGCTGAGGCGGGCGGCCGGATCGACGCGTTCCTCGAAGGTTTTCTGGAAGACGGCCGGGAAGAGGCGCTGGCCGCGGTGTCCGATCTTGTGCGCAGCGGCCGGGCTCTTCAGCTTCTGGTCACGGATACGGAGGGCCGTCCCTGGGAACTTGTCGGCCGGCCCCGGGGCGGTGAGCTCATCTTGTCGCTCCGCGATGCCACCCTGGCGGTGACGGAGCTTCGCAAATCAGAAGCGCGCATCGCCGTTCGGGAGCGGGCGCTCGAAGCGGGCTGGTACGAGAGACGGACGATCCTCAACCTCCTCAACACCGGGAGCGCCATCGCCTGGCATCGTGGGCAGGACGGCGAAATGGTCTGGTCTTCCGGCTGTGTGAACACGCGGGACGGCAGCGTGACCGCGCAGCAGACCGTGGCGCTGGTGCGGGCGCGCCCGGGCGAGACTGGCGCCGACGACAACGGCGTGGCGCGCAGCCGCGTGGAGATCCTGCCTGCCGGCGCCATCGAGCCGTTGCCGCTGCAGGTGATCGAAGTGTTCGCCGCCGACGGTTCGGCAACCGGCATCGCCACCGACGCCACGGTGGCAGCGCAGGCCGAGCGTACGCTGAGCCGGTTCGTGCAGACGATGACGGAGACCTTCGCGCATCTCACTGCGGGCCTGGCGATCTTCGACCGCAACCAGAAGCTCGTCCTCTTCAACCCCGCCTTCGCCCAGATGCTGCAGCTCGACCCTGCCTGGCTCGCCAACCGGCCAAGCCTGCGGGACGCCATCGATGCGCTGCGCACGAAACGGCGCATTCCGGAGTTGATGGACTTCCATGCCTGGCGGGAGCGCCTGCTCTCGCTGTTCGACAATCCGGAACGGGTGGACTTCGACGAGGTCTGGCATCTGGCCGATGGGTCGAACATCAAGGTGATCGCGCGGCCCCACCCCCATGGCAGCCTCGCCTTCGTGTTCGACGACATCTCGGATCGGGTGCGCCTCGAGCAACGCTACCGCCAGTCGATCGACCTGCAGGAGGCAACGCTCGACCGGTTGGACGAGGCACTGGTGGTGTTCGGCACCAACGGCCGGCTGCAGATCGTCAACGATGCGTTCCACGAGATCTTCGGGACCGACCCGGCAACGGTGCGCCCGGGCCGCCACGCCCGCGAGGTCATGGCCATCTGCGCCGGCCTGACCGTGGAGGCCGAGACCTGGGACCTGGTGGCGGGTTTCATCACGGCGGCGGATGCGCGGGAGCCCTTTACCGAGGCACTCACCCTCGGCTCGAACCGCCGCCTGCGGCTGCGCGTGGCGCCGCTGCCCGGTGGGGGCACCATGCTGGTGGCAGCGGACGTGACCGACAGCGAGCGGATCGCTGCCGCCCTGCGCGAGCGGAACGATGCGCTCGAGTCCGCCGAGGAAATGCGGACCGCGGTGCTCGACCAGATCAGCCACCGCCTGCGCACGCCGCTCAACACCATCTTCGGCTTCGGCCAGCTTCTCTCCGATGCGCGCTTTGGCCAGCTTTCGGACCGTCAGCGCGAATACGCCTCCGGCATTCTCGAAGCCTCCGGTCAGCTGCTCGACACTATCGACGAGGTGACGAACCTCGCCGCTCTCGGCCCGAATGCCCGCCCGGAGACGGACACGCCACCGCTTCTGGCGGAGACGCTGG
>JBCBHB010000247.1:0-5051 GCA_038526025.1 Pseudomonadota bacterium | reverse complement strand
GCCGGAATGGGGGCGGCAATGGCGAGGGCTTGAGGATCTTCCAGCTGATGCCGCAGCGTGGCGGCGCGCGGTTGGCGCAGGCGCATACATGTCTCCCTTAGGCGTTATCCAAGGAGAGATAGGGGGGATTGGTCCCCAAGTCAGGTGCCGGGCACGCAATGCCGCGCCGCCGAGGGGGCTGAGAGGCCCCTGCTCGCGAGATTGTCAGCGCCGATCAGCCGTCGGTCGCCGCCGCGGCGGCTGCCGGATCCGCGGTCGCGGTGGGGTCGTTCGGCGAGGGCAGGCCGCTGCGCTGCAGGCGCTGGCTCTCCGGCACCGGCTGGATCACGTCCTCCGGATCGAAGGCCGGCGGCTCGCTGAGGCCGACCAGTTCGAAGACGCTCGGCGGCTCGTAGGGCCCTTCGGCTTCCGCCGCCGCGGCCGCCGCTTCATCCTCCACCAGGGTCGTCCGGATCTCGCCATCCGCCCCGGTCGCGGCCGCGCCCACCAGCACCTGCTCGCCCCGGCTCGGCGCGCTCGCCACGCCCGCGGAGCCGGCACCGGCGCCCAGCAGCGCGGCCTGCGCCTCGCGCTCCGGCTGCGGGTCGAGCGGAGAGGGCGCCCCCGGCCGCGGCGACGGCAGCACCTGCACGTCAAGTCCTGCCTCGACCTGCGGCGGCACATAGAGCGGGGCCCGCGCCACCACCTTGAACTCGTCGGGCGAAGGCTTCTTCGCTGCGAACACGTCGAGCGGGTTGCCGATCTGGTCGCAGCCCGCCAGGGCCGTTGCCCCGGCCAGCATCGCGGCCATGGCCATCAGGCGTCGCTTCATCGCCATCGTCATTCCTCCCGGTCCACGGGTACCCTTGCCGGCGCGCCTCATGCCTTCCACGCAATCAGAATCGCACCCGCGAAAATCGCCACATCGGCGATGTTGAAGGCGTAGGGGTTGGCAATACCGCAACAGCTCATGTTGAGAAAGTCTGCCACCGCGCCGTATTGCAGCCGGTCCCACGCATTCCCAAGCGCGCCGCCGATCACCACGCCCGCGCCAAGGGCTACCAGCCGCTGCCCTTTCTGCGGCGCGCGCCGGCCCGCCCACCAGAACAGCCCGGCGGAAATAGCGACGGCAAGCACGATAAGCCCCCAGCGCATCACCTCGGGCGGCGCGAAGACCAGCCCGAAATTGATCCCCTCGTTCCACGCCATCACGAAGTTGAGGAACGGGTCGACCACCTCCATGCGCCCCACGCGCGGCAGATCGATCAGGTCGATCACCGCCCATTTCGAGAGCCGGTCCGCCAGGAACACGATCCCGGCAGACCAGAGGATCAGCCGCATGGACGGCGTGAGACGCGCCTTAGCCAAGGACAGCATCGCAGCGCGCACAGACCATCATGTGCTTGTGGCGGCCCACATCGGGCAGGATCCGCCAGCAGCGGGCGCATTTCTGCCCCGGCGCCTTCTCGAAGAGCACGCCGATGGTGGGCTCCTCCAGCCGGAACGCCTCCGCCGGCGCCGCACCCTCCCGCAGCTCCAGGCCCGAGGTGATGCAGAGCTCTGCCATATCCACGCTGCGCGCCGCCGCCGCCGTCTCCGCATCCTCGAGGAAGAGGATGGGGGCCGCTTCGAGCGAGGCGCCGATGGTCTTCTCCCGCCGCTCCACCTCGAGCGCGCCGAGCACCACGCGCCGCGCAGCCCGGATCTTCGCCCATTTCGCGGCCAGTGCCTCGTCCCGCCAGCTCGCCGGCGTCTCGGGGAAGTCGGTCAGGTGCACCGAGCTCTCCTCGCCCGGGAACCGCGCCAGCCACACCTCCTCCATAGTGAACACCAGGATGGGGGCCAGCCAGCGCGTGAGGCGATGGAAGAGCGCGTCCATCACCGTCCGCGCCGCGCGGCGCTTCGGGCTCGTGGCCGCGTCGCAGTAGAGGCAGTCCTTCCGCACATCGAAGTAGAAGGCCGAAAGGTCGGAGGTGACGAAGGAGAAGAGCCGCGAGAAGACGCCATCGTAGTCGAACGCCCGGTAGCGCGCCGCCACCTCGCCATCGAGCTCCGCGAGGCGATGCAGCACCCAGCGCTCCAGCTCCGGCATCTCCGCGGGCTCGACGCGTTCCTCCTCCGTGAACCCGTCGAGCGCGCCCAGCAGGAACCGGAACCCGTTCCGCAGCCGGCGGTAGCTGTCCGCCGTGCCCTTCAGGATCTCGGGCCCGATGCGCTGGTCCGCCGTGAAATCCGCCTGCGCGACCCAGAGGCGCAGGATATCCGCGCCGTACTGCTTGATGACCTCGTCCGGCACCACCGTGTTGCCGAGCGACTTGGACATCTTCATGCCCTTCTCGTCGAGCGTGAAGCCGTGGGTCACGACCGACTTGTAGGGCGCCCGCCCCTTGGTTCCGCAGGCCTGCAGCAGCGAGGAGTGGAACCAGCCGCGGTGCTGGTCGGTACCCTCCAGGTACACATCCGCAGGCCAGACGCCATCCGCCCGGTCGCGCAGCACGAAGGCGTGGGTGGAGCCTGAATCGAACCAGACATCCAGGATGTCGTCGACCTTCTCCCATTGCTCCACGTCGTTGCGCCCGGCGAGGAACCGCTCTTTCGCGCCCTCGGCGTACCAGGCATCGGCCCCCTCGGCGCGGAAAGCCTCCACGATGCGGGCATTCACCTCCGGGTCGCGCAGGATGTAGTCCTCGCTCGCGGGGTCCCCGCCCTTGCGCTTGAAGCAGGTGAGCGGCACGCCCCAGGCGCGCTGGCGCGAGAGCACCCAGTCCGGCCGGTTCTCGATCATCGAATAGAGCCGGTTCCGCCCTGCCTTCGGCGTCCATTCCACCAGCGCGTCGATGGAAGCCAGCGCGCGCTTGCGGATCGTGTCGCCGAAGTCGTCCATCCCGTCGTCTAGCGCCCGGTCGATGGCCACGAACCATTGCGGCGTGTTGCGGAAGATGAGCGGGGCCTTCGAGCGCCAGGAATGCGGGTAGGAGTGCTTGAGCCGCCCGCGGGCGAGCAGCGCGCCCACCTCCACCAGCTTGTCGATGACCGCCCGGTTCGCCTTGCCCTCCTTGCCCTTGGGGTCGAGGATCGCGAGGCCGCCGAAGAACGGCAGGTCCTCTCGGAAGCTCCCGTCCTCCAGCACGTTATAGGTCATCGGCAGGCCGAAGCGCTGGCCCACCTCGTAGTCGTCCGCACCATGGCTGGGCGCAGTATGGACGAAACCCGTGCCCGCCTCGTCGGTCACATGATCGCCCGGCAGCATGGGCACGTCATAGTCCCACTCCGCCCCGGCCTCGCCCGCACCGCGCAGCGGATGTGCCATCGCGAGCCCCGAAAGCTCCTCGGCGGTGACGTCCCGCAGCCGGCGGTACATCCCATCGTCGAGCCGCGCCTGGCCCATCACGCTCTCGGCCAGCGCATCGGCCAGCACATAGCGGTCCCCGATCCGCGCCCAGCATTCCTCCGGCCGGCCGGTAACCTCGTAGAGCCCGTAGGAAAGCGTCGGGTTGAAGCACACCGCCCGGTTCTGCGGGATCGTCCAGGGCGTCGTGGTCCAGATCACCACCTTCGCGCCGTCGAGATCGCCCAGCGGCGCGACCCGCCCCACGGTGATCTCACCGTTCCGCGCCTCAAGCGGCGGCGTCGCCTTCTCCGAGAGCACCGGAAACTTCACCCAGATCGTGTGGCTCTGGTGCTCGTGGTACTCGACCTCCGCCTCGGCCAGCGCGGTCTTCTCCACGGGGCTCCACATCACCGGCTTCGAGCCCTGATAGAGCGCGCCGTTCATCACGAAGGTCATGAACTCCGCGGCGATCGTCGCCTCCGCGTCGAAGTTCATGGTGAGATACGGGTCTTCCCAGTTGCCGGTGACGCCGAGCCGCTTGAACTCGCTCCGCTGCACGTCGATCCAGCCCTCGGCGAACTTGCGGCACTCGGCGCGCAGCTCGTTGATCGGCACCTCGTCCTTGTTCTTGCCCTTCTTGCGGTACTGCTCCTCGATCTTCCACTCGATGGGAAGGCCGTGGCAGTCCCAGCCGGGCACGTAGCGCGAATCGTAGCCCATCATCTGGTGGGAGCGGACGACGAAGTCCTTCAGGATCTTGTTGAGCGCGTGCCCGATATGCAGGTGCCCGTTGGCATAGGGCGGGCCGTCATGCAGCGCGAAGGGCGGGCGCTCGCCCGCATCGCGGCGCAGGCGGTGGTAGAGGTCCAGCCGGGCACGTAGCGCGAATCGTAGCCCATCATCTGGTGGGAGCGGACGACGAAGTCCTTCAGGATCTTGTTGAGCGCGTGCCCGATATGCAGGTGCCCGTTGGCATAGGGCGGGCCGTCATGCAGCGCGAAGGGCGGGCGCTCGCCCGCATCGCGGCGCAGGCGGTGGTAGAGGTCCAGCTTCTCCCAGTGCGCCAGCCATTCGGGCTCCCGCTTCGGCAGGCCCGCACGCATCGGGAAATCGGTGGTCGGCAGGAACAGGGTGTCGCGGTAGTCGGGGCCGGTCTCTGCCTTGCCCTCGGCCGCGCGGTCGGTCGTCTCGGCGCTCATCGGTCGCCTCCGGTCAAGTGTCTTTCATGGGGTCGGTCTCGGCGCGCAATTCGCAATACCTCATGTCCCGGCGCCGCGCTCAGCGGGCCGGGCCGGTAATTCGCCGCTGGGCCGCGTGGACCGCGCGGGAACGGATGACCGGTATCTGCCTCATGAAGTCGAGCCTATAGCGCCGGCCCGTTCCCCAGTCCAGCAAGCTGCAGCCGCAGCCGCGTCAGCCCTCGGCGGGGAGAATGCCCGTGGGCCGTCCGTCGATGCTCACCGCATTGCGCCGGCGCCAGAAGTCCTCGACGCCCGCCTCGCCCATCTCCTCGAAGAACGGCACCAGCTCCGCCTCGCCCCGGCCGCCTGCGAAGGACATGAACGGCACGCCGCTCCCGCAGGAGGTCTGGATCCGTTCGATCGTCATGTCGAAGACCTGCCGGCTGCCGGCCATCGCCGGGAAGGGCGCCGACGCCTCGGCCCAGTCCGCATCATGCGGGTGCACCGTGCGCGCGGTGCCATAGGCGCGCAGGATCATCGCGTCCCCCTCGAAGGCGCAC